>NZ_JAFLNG010000051.1 GCF_017427025.1 Streptomyces sp. FH025 | reverse complement strand
CGGAGTCGGTGCACACGTAGGTGGGCCCGGGGCGCGCGACGGGGGTACGCGCGGCCCGGGCCCGGTCAGGGTGGGGGAGTGACCCCCGGTCGGTCAGTGCGAGATGACGGGGACCTCGGTGTCGGCCTCGTCGCCCGCCGCGGCACCGGCGGCGGCGCCCGGCTTCGGCAGGGTGAAGGCGAGCAGACCGCCGAGGACGGAGGCCGCGCCGCCGATCCACATCGCCGTCCGCAGACCGTCGGCGACCGCCGAGACGGCCGGGGCCGCACCGGAGCTCAGGTCCAGGCCGCTGGTGGCGATGGCGACCAGGATGGCCAGACCGCCGGCGCCGCCGACCTGCTGGGAGGCGGTGGCCAGGGCGGAGGCGACACCGGCCTCGCTCGGAGCCACGCCGGAGGCGGCGCAGACGAACATCGCCGGGAAGGTGACACCGCCACCGATGCCCCAGACGACCAGGCCGGGCAGCAGCGCCCAGAAGGAGGCGTGGTTGGCCATCGAGAGGGCGAGCACCACCATGCCCACGCCGTTGACGAGCATGCCGACGAAGAGGGTGTTGCGCGGGCCCCACTTGCCGAGCAGGATGCCGGCCAGCTTGAGCGAGGCGAACATCGAGATCACGGTCAGCGGAACGAAGGCCAGACCGGCCTGGAGCGCGCTGTAACCCAGAACGCCCTGCATGTAGTTGGTGAACAGGTAGTACGAGCCACCGAGCGCGCTCTGGAAGACCAGGATGACCAGGATGGCGGTCACCAGGCTGCGGTTGCGGAACATCCGCAGCGGTACGACCGGGTCCTTGGTGCGGTTCTCCACGAGGACGAAGACGGCCAGGACCACCACACCGGCGACGATCGAGCCGGCCGCGCGCAGCGAGCCCCAGCCGGTCTCCGGCCCGCTGACCAGGCCGAGCACCAGCAGCGAGGAGCCGATGGTGGCCAGCGCGGCGCCGGGGACGTCGAATCCGCTGCTCTGCGAGGGGAAGCGCTGGTCAGCGCCGAGCACGCTGGGGGCGGCGACGACGGCCAGCAGGGCCATCGGAACGAGGACCCACAGGACCCACTGCCAGCCGAAGGAGTTGGTGAGCACACCACCGAGCAGCGCGCCGACCGCGAGGCCACCGCTACCGGCGGAGCCCCACACCATCAGCGCCTTGTTGCGCGAGGGGCCCTCCTCGAAGCGGATGTTGATGAGGGTGAGGGTCGCGGGGGAGAGCAGTGCGCCACCGAAGCCCTGGACGGCGCGGGCCGTGATCAGCACGCTCGGGTCGGTGGCGAAGCCGCCGACCAGGCAGGCGAGGCCGAAGATGGTCAGACCGGCGAGGAAGATGCGCTTGGCACCGAGCCGGTCGACCATGCGGCCGCCGAGGAGCAGGAAGCCGCCGAAGGCCACCGCGTACGCGCTGACCACCCACTGCAGCGACTGGGCGGTGAAGCCCAGCGCGTTGCCGATGTCGGGCAGTGCGACGTAGACGATGTTGTAGTCGGTGGCAACGATGAACTGGGCGAATGCCAGTAACGCGAGCAAGAGCCCGGAGTTGCGCCGGGCCTGGGGGGCGGTGTCAACCACGAGTTGGCTTCTCTCTGGGGACGGGTGTGGGATCGGTGGTCGCGCCCTCGACTCACAAGCTGGCTTAAACGCTCTTAAACGCTGTTCAAACAAGCGAGTTGGCGCGCACTCTTGAACGGCTTGATACTACTGCACACCGTTCAGACTTAGCACGAGGTAGTTTGGCTCAACGCTGTTAGGCTGTCAAACATGGGAGATGTGACGCAGAGCCGGAGGGTGCGACTCAGGGCAGAGGCCACGTCGGAGATCAAGGCCATTGCGCTCAAGCATCTGGCAGCCTCGGGACCGGCCTCGATCTCACTCCGGGCCATCGCCCGGGAGATGGGGATGTCGGCCGGGGCCATCTACAGCTACTTCGCGAGCCGCGATGATCTGATCACGGTGCTGATCGCGGATGTTCACACCGCGTTGGCCAACTTGTTGGAGGCCGCGCACCGCACCGCGCGGTCCGACGACCCGGCCAGCCGGATGCTCGCTCACGCGACGGCGTACCGGGAGTGGGCCATCACCCACCCCGAGGAGTTCCGGCTGGTGTACGGGGACCCGATCCCGGGTTACCTGTCACCGACGGACGGCGCCGGCCACGAGGCCGCGCACCGCCTGTGCGGCGTGCTGCTCGGTGTGGTCGGGTCGGCCTGGCCGCACATGGACACGCGGAGAGTCGGCGTGCGGGAGGGGTGGTCGGACTTCCAGCCGGGCCTGGTCGCGCTCGCCCGCGACTCCTTTCCCGAACTCCCCCCGGCTGCCGTCGGGTTGTGCCTCCGGTTCTGGGGTCGGATGCACGGGTTGCTGGCGCTGGAAGTGTACGGACACCTGAGCCACCAGGTGGCCGACCCCGCGAAGTTATATCAGAGCGACATGCTGGAGCAGATCGCCATGCTGGGGCTGTCCGTGCCTCAGGAAGGCTGATCCCCGACGTCGGTCGGCCCGCTGTGGGCACCGGACGGAGTGGAACGTCCGGTGCCCGCAGCGGGCCGGTGAAGACGGTCGATCAGGCGGCGCTGCCCTTGAGGCGGTCGGCCATCCGCTCGGCGATCATCAGCGTGGTCAGCAGGGTGTTGCCCTTGACCAGCTCGGGCATGACCGACTGGTCGATGACGCGAAGCCCCTCGGTGCCGAGCACTCGGCACTGGGTGTCCACGACGGTGGTGGCGTCCTCGGGGCGGCCCATCCGCACCGTGGTGGTCAGGTGGTGGCTGCTCATGACCGTCTTGGGCAGCTCCTCGACCGGCGGGATCTCCGCCTTGCCGTCCAGGATCCGCCGGAACGCCGGACGCGCCACCAGCTCGTGGATGCGGTCCAGCGCGTCCTTGGCCCGGAGCACGTCGATCTCGTCGGTGAGCATGCCGTAGTCGACCAGCGGGCCGGTCGTCGGGTCGAGCGACTCGAAGACCAGCTTGCCCCGGCTGACCGCGTGCTGCTGCCAGATGCACAGGCCGGCCAGGCCGACCCAGTTGTTGTTCGGGATCACCATCATGTCGTTCGGGCCGGTGTCGCCGATGCCCGAGGTGTAGCGCCAGGCGGCGTTGACGGTCCGGTTGAACGGGCTGTGCGCGAACTCCGCCGCCACCGGCAGGTTCACCAGCATGAACGGGTGCTCGGTGAGGTCCTGGCCGACCGGGAGGTCGGCCACCACCTCGACGCCGAGCCGGGTGAGTTCGGCGGCCGGGCCGATGCCGGAGCGCACCAGCATCGCCGGGGAGAGCGCGCCGCCGGCGGAGAGGATGACCTCACCGCCCGGGTTGACGGAGACGATCTCGCCATCGGCGAGCCGGACGCCGGTGGCCCGCTTGGTTCCCGGTGCGAACACGATCCGGTCGGCCAGCGTATTTCCGCGAATCGTCAGATTCGCGCGGCCGCGGGCCGGCTCCAGATATCCGTCGTTGGCCGAGGAACGTCGTCCGTCCGCGTGCACGTGCATGGGGAACGTCGAGAGTCCGGTGGAATCCGGGGCGTTCACGTCCTCGTACCAGGGGTTTCCGAGATCCAGAACGGAATCACGGAATGCGATGTCCACCCCGCCCCAGTCCTTCTGGGGCTCGCGGTAGATCGAAAGCGGGCCGCCCTTTCCGTGGTAGGGGGCGTCCCCGAAGTCGAGGTCGTTCTCCAGTTTCCGGTAGTAGGGGAGCACGTCGTCCCAGGACCAGTCCTCGGCGCCCAGCTCCACCCAGCGGTCGAAGTCGGCGGGCACGCCGCGGATCGCGAACAGGCCGTTGACCTGCGAGGTTCCGCCGGTGCCGCGACCACCCTGGTAGGCGACGATCTCCTGGCTCGGGTTGCGCCGGGTCCTCAGGCCCTGCCACCAGAAGTCGGGGTTGTGGTCCATGTCGAGGTCGATCGAGCGGCCCTGGAACGCCGCCGGAACATCGGCGGGACGGTTGTTTCCGCCGGCCTCGATAAGGACCACGCTGACTTCGGGATTCTCGGTCAGACGTGCGGCGAGGGCCGATCCGGCGGCCCCTCCTCCGACAATGACGTAATCAAATCCGCGGGCTGTTTCGGGCATGGCTGTGCCTTTCCTGATAGGATTCTTTTGGGGATTCGCGGAGGCGATGGAAGAAAAGCTGGCAATATTTGCCCATGTGTGGAAACAAAGTTATGATCGGCGGCTTTCGAGGGTCAACCCCTATTGCGCGACCGCTAGGGGAACCCCTATCCGTCGACGGGTGGATTCACGCCGGTCCGCACCCGCGCGGCGCTCAATCTCCGCACCCTTGTTAGAATTCGCGGGTGGCAGACCCGAAGTTGAGCAGACGAGAGCGCCTGCGCGCCGAGACCGCGCAGGAGATCAAGACGATCGCGCTCAAGCACATGGCGGAGAACGGCACGGCGGCGGTCTCGCTGCGGGCCATCGCGCGTGACATGGGGATGACCGCGGGCGCGATCTACAGCTACTACGACACCCGCGACAAGCTGATCACGGCGCTGATCGCGGACGTCTACCACGGGCTGGCGGACATCCTGGAGCAGGCGCTGGCCGCCGCGTCGGACGACCCGGCGAGGCGGGTGTTCGAGTACGCCCAGGCGTACCGGCGATGGGCCGTGGCCAATCCTCAGGAGTTCCGGCTGATCTACGGCGACCCGGTGCCCGACTACCAGGCCCCGGAGGGCGGGGCGGTGGCCGACGCGGAGCACCGCGCCTGCGTCATGCTGACCGGCCTGGTCTCACGTGCCTGGCCCTGGGCCGCCCACCTGCACGCCGACGACCGGCATGCGTGGGGCGACTACAACCCGGCCTTCGCCGGCCTCGTGCGGGACGCCTACCCCGAACTGCCGCCCGCCGCGGTCGCGTTGTCGCTGCGCGTGTGGGGCCGGCTGCACGGTCTGGTGGCGCTGGAGGTGCACGGGCACCTCGGCCCGCAGATCCGCGACTCGGAGAAGCTCTACCGCTCCGAGATCGTCGACCTGATCCACAACCTCGGCCTGGCCCTGCCGCCCGAGCTGGCCGACGCCGAGTCGGCCGTCCCGGCGCTCCGGGTCGGCGCCTCCTCCGGCCGCAGGTCGTGACCCCGCCGGCCTGATCCGAGAAGGTCCGCGGGGCGCGTCCCGGACCACAGCAAAGAAGCCCGCACGGCCATCGGCCGTGCGGGCTTTTCCGCATGCCCGTACGGGGGGTGACGGTTCGACACCCAGCTTGACTCTCAACAGCGTTACGCTACTGTGTGTCGTAACGGAACTGAACGCCGTGTAATAGATATCTGGCTGGTGGGGCCAGCGCACTGTTCAGTCGGCAGTTGCCAGTTGAGCCCCGTGATGGACCACCGGCATTTCCAGGGGAGGACCCGTACCCATGAGTGACATCACCGCCGAGCAGATCGTCGACACGTACTTCCAGGCGTGGGGCGACTTTGACGCGGACAGCCGCAAGGCGCTTCTGGAAGGCCTGTTCACCGAGAACGCCGAGATCATCGACCCCGACTGGCTGGCCCACAACCGCCAGGAGATCATCGAGGCCGTCGCCGCCGCCCGGGTCAAGCTCGGTGACCTCCCGCTCCGCCTCACCAAGGTGATCGGCGCCCACCACGACGAGGTCCTGTACTCGTGGTACCTGGGCCCCGACGCCGCCGCCCCGATCGCCACCGGCATCGGCCTGCTGAGCCTGGAGCACGGCAAGATCCGCAAGGCTTACAACTTCTTCGGCTGAGCCTGATCCCGGGCAGCCAGCCCGGCGGTCACCCGATCGCGCGCTGACCGGACGTGCCCCCGCGTCCGGTCGGCGCGTTTTCGCACGTCCGGGGGCTCTCGCGGGCCCTGATCCGGCCCGGCGGATAGGGGTCTGCGGGCTGCGAACTCTGGGGTTGGCGATAGGGGCGGGCCCGTCATTTGCTGTCACTGACACCACGCCAGTCCACCCTCTGGGGAGAGCAGGATCGATGAGCCCATCTGCCGTCGCCGACGTGGCCGCGGAGACCTTCCTGACCAGTCTTGAGACCGGTCGGCTGGAATGGTCCCGGCTACGGTCCTTCCCCGAGCAGGACCGCGCCGACCGGGAGCGGGGGGATGAGGTGCTGCGGGAGGTGGAGGTCTTCTTCGCCGAGCACGTCGACCCCACCGAGGTGGACGAGACCCGATCCCTGCCGGCCGGTCTGGCGGAGGGGCTCCAGGAGCGCGGCTTCCTGCGGCTCGGGATCGCCCCGGAGCTCGGCGGCCTCGGCCTCTCTCCGTACAACGTCTTCCGGGTGGTCGCCCAGGCCTGCGCGCACTCGCTGCCCGCAGGGCAGATCCTGGCGATCCAGAACGGGGTCGGCGCCGCCGCCCTGCTGCCGGGCCTGCCGGAGGGCTCCGTACGGGAGTTCCTCGGCCGCCGCCTGGCCGAGGGCATCGTCTCCGGCTTCGGCGACACCGACAGCACCGGCCAGAACAACGTCCGCAAGTCGCTGACCGCCACCCCGGTCGAGGGCGGCTACCGGCTGGACGGCGAGAAGCTGTTCACCGGCAACGGCCCGATCGCCGACCTGGTCGGCGTCTCGGCCATGATGCCGGGCGAGAACGGGCCGATGGTCGGCGCGTTCTTCCTCGACACCGACACCCCCGGCTTCTCGGTCACCTCGCGGATCGAGTTCATGGGCAGCCGGGGCCTGCCCAACGGCGCCCTGCGCTTCGACGGGGTCTTCGTCCCCGAGGAGCAGGTGCTGGTGGACCGCAGGACCGGCCAACTGCCCGCGTCCGTCGGTATGATGGCGTTGCAGGGCCGGATCTTCTTCACCGGCGCCCCGGCCATGGCGGTGGCCCGCCGTTGCCTGGAGTGGTCCCGCGAGTTCGTCCGGCGGCGCAGCGTCGACGGCAGGGGGCTCGGCGAGTACGAGGAGATCCAGCACCTGCTGACCGCCTCCCTCGCCGAGGTCTACGCGATGGAGAGCGTGGCCCGCTGGAGCCTGGTCGGCGCCGGCCCGTCGGACCGGCTGTTCGAGCGGTTCGCCGCCAAGAACCTGCTGGTGCGCGGAAGTTGGCGGATCGTTGACCGGACGATGTCGCTCTTCGGCGGCGAGGGCTTCGAGACCGTGCCGAGCAAGCTGCGGCGCGGCGCGGTGCCCACCCCGCTGGAGCGAGCCTTCCGGGACGCCCGAGGGCTGCGGATCGCCGGAAACATCGATTTCCAGCTGGACAACCACCTCGGACGGATGGTGCTCTCCGCCGTCCAGCGGGCCGGCGCGGCGCGGCCCACCGCCCGGGCCGAGGAGCCCCGGGACCCTCGACTGAGCCCGGCCAACCTCGCCCACCTCGCCGAACTCGACGAGCGGGTCCGTGAGTTCCACCGGTTCGCGGCCGATCTGGTGGACACCGTGCCCGATCAGGCCGAACTGTTCGCCCGGGAGCGCACCGTGGTGCTGCTCGGCCGGATCGCCGCCGAGCTGTTCACCGCCTCGGCCGTACTGGCCAGGGCGGCCGCCGTCGAACCCGGGGGGACCGAGCAGGAACTGGCCGACCTGCACTGCGTCGAGGCCCACCACCGGCTGGCCGGACTCTTCGGCCGGCTGACCGCCGCCGGCGGCCCGGACCACGCCAAGATCAGCCGGAACTGGCTCGCCGCCGAGGGCGCCGACCCGCTCACCCGCCACTGACCGCGGCTCCCACACCGAGAGGCTCAGATGACCGCCGATCACGACGAACTCCCCGCCGTTCTGGGCGGGTTCGACCTCGCCGACCAGTCGCGCTACGCCGACGGCGTTCCGTACGAACTGTTCGCCCGCCTCCGCCGGGAGGCGCCCGTCCTGTTCCACCCCGGCCGCAGCACCGCCGACGGCGACGGCTTCTGGGTCCTCACCCGGCACGCCGACATCGTCGCCGCCGGCGCCGATCCGGCGTTCTCGGCCCAGGGCGGCGGCAGCCGGGCCGGCGGCGGCTCGCACCTGGAGGACCTGCCCATGGGCGTCCACGCGGGTGTGCTCTTCGCCATGATGGACGACCCCCGGCACGACCTGATCCGCCGTCTGCTGCGGCCCGCCGTCACCGGCAAGGTGGCCGCCGGGCTGGCCGACCCGATGCGTGGCATCGCCGCCGAGCTGCTCGCCGGGGCGCGGGCGGCGGGCGGGACGGTGGACTTCATGAAGGACCTCGCCGAGCCCTACGCGCTGCGGGCGATCAGCCTGCTGCTCGGCGCCCCGCGCGCCGACTGGGACCGGCTCGCCGATTGGGGCAGGGCCAACCTCGGTTTCGTCAACCGGCTCACCGCCACGGTGGACGACGGCTCGCGCGCGGTGTTCGCGCAGATGCAGCAGTACTTCACCGAGCTGCTGGACCACAAGCGCACCGCGCCCGCCGGCGACCTGGGCTCGGTGCTCGCCCTCGGTGAGATCGACCAGGCGAGCGGCGAGCGGCCGCTGACCGACCTGGAGCGCGACGGCAACGCGGTGCTGATCCTGATCACCGGCTTCGAGCAGCCCCGGAACACCATCGCCAGCGGGGTGCTGGCCCTGGCCGAGCACCCCGAGCAGTGGAAGGCGCTGCGCGAGGACCGCTCGCTGCTGGACGGTGCGATCGAGGAGATCCTGCGCTGGGCCCCGCCCAACCCCTACAACAGGCGCACCGCCACCCGCGACGTCGAGCTGCACGGCCGGCTGATCAAGGCGGGGGACAAGGTCACGTTCTGGTGGCCCGCCGCCAACCGGGACGAGACGGTCTTCGAGGACCCTGAGACCTTCGACATCCGCCGTACCGTCAACCCGCACCTGTCCTTCGGCACCGGCACCCACTTCTGCCTCGGCGACCAGGTGGCCCGCCTGGAGATCCGGCTCTTCCTGGAGGCCCTGCTGGACCAGGTCGAGGAGATCAGGCTCACCGGCCCGGTGGTGTACGCGCCGAACAACAAGCACACCGTGATCCTCGACATGCCGGTGGAGCTGGTGCCGCTCGGCTCGGGCTCCTGACCGGAACGGACCGCCCACCGCAACCATCATCGAGCCCGTGCCAGCCGCACGGGCCAACCTTCAGACGGGATGGTCATCATGACCGACACCATGCCTGCTGCCGAAGCCCCGCAGGTACTGCCCTACGATCCGTTCGACCCCGCCTTCCACTCCAACCCCTACAGCACCTACGAGCGGCTGCGCGAGCAGGGCGCGGTGATCCCCACCGGCGCCGGTGTGGCCGTGCTCGGCTACCACGAGGTCAACTCGGTGCTGCGGAACCCCAAGCTGGGCCGCGGCGACGGCGCCGGGGTGCAGGACACCCTGATACCCACGCCCGAGGGCCTGGAGCGCGCGGTCATGTTCATGGACCCGCCGGACCACACCCGCATCCGCAAGCTGGTCAACAAGGCCTTCACCCCGCGTGCGGTCGAGCAGCTGCGCCCGGCGGCGGCCCTGCTGGCCGACGAGCTGATGGCCGAGGCCGCCCGGATCAGCGCTGCCGAGGGCCAGGTCGACCTCACCTCGACGGTCTTCCGCCCGCTGGGTGCCGGGGTGCTCAACATCCTGGTCGGCGTGCCCAAGAAGTACCTGGCCCAGTGCATCGAGTACGCCAACGACGCCGGCCGCGGGCTGGACCCGGCGTACACGCTCTCCCCGGACGCGCTTGCCAACCGCCTTGCGGCGCGCGACGGTTACGTGGAGATCGCGCAGGAGCTGCTCGCCGAGCGCCGCAAGCAGCCGCTGGAGGACCTGATGAGCGAGCTGGTGTTGGCGGAGGAGGAGGGCGAGCGGTTGACCGAGACCGAGCTGCTCACCACCGTCGCCAACATCTTCCTGGCCGGGTTCAGCGCGCCGCAGGCGTTGATGGGCCTGTCCGCGCTGGCCCTGCTGCGCCACCCGGACCAGGCGGCCTGGTACCGCGAGCACCCCGAGCACGGTGCCGCCTCGATCGAGGAGCTGATGCGCTACGACTCGGCGGTGCAGCTGATCAACCGGACCGCGCTGGAGGACACCGAGGTCGGCGGCGTGAAGGTGAAGACCGGCGACGAGGTCTTCATGCTGCTCGGCGCGGCCAACCGGGACCCGAAGGTCTACCCGGACGCCGACAAGCTGGACCTCGCCCGCAGCACCACCGTCCGCCAGCTCGGCTTCGGTCACGGCATCCACTTCTGCGTGGCCGCGCCGATCGCCAAGCTGGTCGCCGAGATCGCCCTGAACGCGCTGGTCCAGTACGAGGTCGAGCTGGTGACCGAGCAGCCGCCGACCAACGGCGCGCTGGCGATCCGCTCGTTGGCCTCGCTCCCGGTCCGGATCGGCGCCCGCGTCGCCGCCTGACCCCCTGAACCCCCGGCCGGCCGCCGGGCGCCCCACGGCGCCCGGCGGTCTTGCCGGGTTTCCGTGCACGAACCCGTGCGCGAACCCGTACGACCCCGTACGCCCCCGTGAGGAGAAGCAGCATGAGCAGTGACGTCACCACCGTGGTGAAGCAGTACATCGAGGTCTGGAACATCCAGGACGAGGCCGCGCGCCGGGCCGCGGTCGAGGAGCTGTTCACCGAGGACGTCGAGTACGTCGACCCGAACATCGCCGCCCGCGGGCGGGACGAGGTGGACGGCTACATCGTGGTGACCCAGAAGCAGCTCGCCGGCATGGTCTTCTGGCTGACCGGTGAGATCAGCACCCACCACAACCTGGCGCGCTTCACCTGGCAGTGCGGCCCGGCCGGCGGCGCTGCGGTCGCCACCGGTTACGACTTCGCCGAGGTGCGGGACGGCAAGGTTCGCCGCCTGTACGGCTTCTTCTCCTGAGACCGGATGACCGCCAGGACGTCGTCCTGGCGGTACGGCAGGGTGCGAGCCGGGCCAGCAGGCGCGGCACCCGGGCCAGCTCGGCCGGGGTGGTGCCGCCGGCGGCGACGTAGCCGTCCGGGCGCAGCAGCAGGAAGCCGGTGCGGCGCCCGATCAGGTGGTCGTGGGCCAGCATGCCCGGGTGGCGCTCGGCCAGCGCCTGCCCGGCCTGCTCCGGGCCGCCGTCGGCCGTGCCGAGGGTCACCAGCCGGAAGGGGGCGCCGCCCGCGGCCGGGGCCTGCGGCAGCCAGGCCGGGGCCCGGTGGCCGGCGGGCGGCAGGGTGCGGCCCGCCGGGAGGGTGCGCCGCCCGGGGGCGGCGGCCGCGCCGCCCAGCACGTCCGGGTAGGCGACCCGCCAGCCTGCCAGCAGCGGGACGAACCAGCGGCGCAGCAGGCCGGTCGCCTCCAGCGCGCTCCAGGCGGTGTTGCGCACCCGGGCCGCCGCCGGACCGAGCGTGAACACCTTGAGGAAGCGGTGGGTGTTGCGGACGATCTCCCGGGCGGCCTGCAGCCGTTCGGGCTGGTAGCTGTCCAGGACGGCCGGGGAGAGGGTGCCGTTGATCACCCCGCCCAGCTTCCAGCTCAGGTTGTGCACGTCCTGGAGGCCCAGGTTGAGCCCCTGCCCGCCGAGCGGGGAGTGGGTGTGGGCGGCGTCCCCGACCAGGAAGGCGCGGCCCACGCGCAGCCGCTCGGCCACCCGCTCCTGGCTGCCGAAGCTGTTGATCATGTCGAGGCCGGCCACGCTCAGCCCGCGCGGCCCGCGCTCGTCCAGCAGCCGCTGGACCCCTTCCGGGGTGAACGGGTAGCCCTCGGGGACCCCGGCCGAGACCCTGATCCGGCCCCCCGGCATCGAGGCGAAGACCACCCCGCCGTTCTTCCCGAGGAAGTAGTGCACCGCCCCGGGCTCGAACGGCCCGTCGATCCTCCCCTCCGCCAGCAGGAAGTTCACCGGGACCTGCTCGCCGACGAAGTCGATCCCCAGCTGGTCGCGGATCGAGCTGCGCACGCCGTCGGCGACCACCAGCCAGTCGGCCTCGATCAGCACCGTGCCGTCCGGGCCCTCGGCCTTGACGGTGACCAGGCGCTCGTCCTGGCTCACCTCGGTGACCCGGGTGGAGCGCTCCACCCGGGCGCCGGCCCGCTCCAGGGCCGCCTCCAGCAGCTCGCAGGTGACCTGCTGCGGGAGCATCAACGGCTCGTTGCGGGAGCCGAGTTCGACCCGCAGGGTGCGGCCGCCGGACAGGTGGTAGCTGTTGTGGTGGACCCGCAGTCCGCGCCGCTCGGCCTCGTCCAGGATGCCGAGCCGCTCGAAGATCTGCAGGGTGGGCGCGTGCAGCTGGACGGCTCGCGAGCCGTGCTGAGGCTCCTCGGCGGCCTCCAGGATCCTGGCCGGCACGCCCTGCCGCCACAGGGCCAGCGCCATGGCGAGCCCCACCGGTCCGGCACCCACGATCAGTACCGGTGTGCGTTCCGCCATCGCCGTGCCTCCGTGCTCGTCGGTGTTTCCGTTGTCGCTCACGCCTGCTCCCCGGGGTTCAGCGCGAGCAGCCAGTCCTGGACGGCGCGGGCGGCCGCCGGTGCCTGCTCCTCGATCATCGAGAAGTGGTCGCCCGGCACCTCGGCCTCCTGCGCCTGCGGCCAGGAGGAGCGCCAGTCGCTCTCCGGTGCCACCCCGTCGACCGGCTCGGCCGGGCGCACCAGCAGCACCGGGGCGCGCAGCGGCTCGGGCTGCCAGCCGGCCATCAGACCGAGGTAGCCGCCCATCGCCGTCAGCCGTACGTCGTCCACCGGGGCGAAGTCGCCCAGCCGGGCGGCCATCCCGTTCATCAGCGAGGAGCCGGAGACGGACAGCGCCTGGTCGGCGGGCAGGTAGGAGTCGAGCAGCACGACCGCCTGCGGGGTGTGGCCGCCGGCCTCCAGCAGGGTGGCGGTGGCGTGTGCCAGGACACCGCCCGAGGAGTACCCGAGGAGGACGAACGGTCCGTCCCCGACGCTACGGCGCACCGACTCGGCGACCGCCTCGGCGGCGGCCGCCAGCGTGGCGGGCAGCCGCTGGCCCTCCCGGAAGCCCGGCAGGGAGACCGCCGTCACCCCCCGCTCCCCGGCGAACTGCGCCGCCAGCCGGGCGAACTGGTGCGGGCCCGAGGTGGCGAGCACGGTCGGCAGGCAGACCAGTGCGGGCTGCCCGGTGCCCTCGGCCAGCCGGACCGGCTCGGCCAGGTCGCCGTCCTCGGGCGCCTCGAACGAGGGCCGGTAGCGGGCGGCGGCGGTCAGCAGGCCGGTGAAGGAGCCCACCGACCCGGACTCCCGGGCCTCCAGGAAGAGCGCGCCGAAGGTCGAGCCGGCCGGCTCGGGGGCGGTGGTGCCGAGGAGTTCGTCGCGCAGGAAGCGGGTCAGCGCCTCCGGGGTGCGCCGGTCCAGGATCACCCGGGCCGGCAGGGCGAGCCGGGTGGCGGTGCTCAGCCGGTTGCGCAGCGCGACGCTGGTCAGCGAGTCCAGGCCGAGCTCCAGGAAGTCGCGCTGGACGGCGACGGCGGCGGGGTCGGCCAGGCCCAGGACGGCGGCGATCTCACCGCGGACCAGGTCGAGCACCACCTCGAACTGCTCCGCCGGGCTGAGCCCGGCGAGCCGGCCGAGCCGTCCGGCCGCCCGGTTGCCGGCCTGTGCCGCGGCCAGGGCCTGCCGGGCCGCCTTCACCTCGGGCACCTCGCCGACCAGCGGGCTCGGCCGCTGCTCGGAGTCGAAGACCCGGACGTAGCGGTCCCAGTCGATGTCGGCCAGCACCACGGTCGGGGAGCCCTCGTCCAGCGCCTGCCGGAAGGCGACGAGTGCCAACTCCGGGTCCAGTAGCGGTAGTCCGCGGCGGGAGAGCCGAGCGGAGCGCTCCTCCTCGGCGGCCGCGGCGGCGGGCTCGTCGGGCCGCTCCTCCCACACGCCCCAGGCCTGGGCGAGGGCCGGCAGGCCGAGGCCGCGCCGGTGGGTGGCCAGGGCGTCCAGGTAGGCGTTGGCCGCGGCGAAGCCGGCCAGGCCGAGCCCGCCGCCGAGCGTGGCGGTGACCGAGGAGAGCAGGACGAAGGCGTCCAGCTCCGCTCCCCGGGTGAGCTCGTGCAGGTGCTTGGCGGTCAGCGCCTTGGCCTGCATGATCCGGTCCAGCTGGGCCGGGTCGAGCGTTGCCAGCGGGGTGTCCTCGATGACGCCCGAGGTGTGCACGATCGCGGTGAGCGGGGCGTCGGCCGGGACGGTGTCCAGCAGGGCGGCCAGCGAGCGGCGGTCGGCGGCGTCGCACACCGCGATCGTCACCCTCGCTCCCAGCGAAGCGAGTTCGGCCTCGGTCTTGGCGGCCCGCTCCAGGTCGGTGCCGGGGCCCGCGGTCAGCAGCAGGTGCTCGGCTCCGTTCTCGACGAGCAGCCGGGCGATCCGGGCCCCGGCGCCGGTGGCGCCGTCGGTGATCAGCACCGTGCCGCGCGGACGCCAGGGCGTCTCGGTGGCGCGCGGGCTGCGCGGTGCGCGGACCAGCCGCCGGGCCAGCACCCCGGAGGAACGGATGGCCACCTGGGTCTCGCCCCCGGCGGCGACCACGGCGATCAGCCGGGCCAGCGCCCGAGCGTCCGGCGCGTCCGGCAGGTCGACCAGGCCGCCCCACAGCTGCGGGACCTCCAGCCCTGCCACCTGGCCGAGGCCCCAGACCGGCGCCTGGCCCGGGTGGTCGAGCCGCTCGGAGGCGGCCACCGAGACCCCGCCACGGCTGATCGACCACAGCCGGGCGTCGAGCCGGGCGTCGGCGAGCGCCTGGAGCAGCAGCAGGGTGCCGGCCAGGCCGGAGGAGACCCCAGGCCGGTGCTCCAGCGGCCGTTCGTCCAGCGGCAGCAGCGAGAGCACCCCGGCCACTCCGGCCTCCTCGGCGCCGTCGGCGGCCTGGCGCAGCAGTTCGGCCAGCTGCCCGCGCTCGACGTCGGTGTCTATCGGCACGGAGACCACCCGGGCGCCGTGGGCCTCCGCCGCCTCGGCGAGGGCGTCGGCGAGGGCGGTCGCGCCGCCGTCGGCCGGGCGGGCCAGCAGCCAGGTGCCGTCCAGCACCCCGGGCGCCGGCTCGTCGACGGGCCGCCAGACCACCCGGTAGCGCCAGGAGTCCAGCGCGGCGCGCTGCCGGCTGCCCTGCCGCCAGGCGGAGAGCGCGGGCAGCAGCTGGGCCAGCGGCGCGGTGTCGGTCAGCCGCAGCGACTCCGCCAGGGTCTCCAGGTCCTGGTTCTCCACGGCCTCCCAGAACGCCGTGTCCATGCTCCCCCGCGCGTCGGCGCCGGAGGGTTCGGTGACCGGCTCGACCCAGTAGCGGCGGCGCTGGAACGGGTAGGTGGGCAGCTCGACCCGGCGGGCGCCGGAACCGGCGAAGACCGCCGACCAGTCCACCGGGACCCCGCGCACGTAGGCCTCGCCCAGCGAGATGTGGAATCGCTTCAGCCCGCCGCTGCCGCGGCGCAGCGTACCGACCGCGACCACGTCGGCGCCGATCTGCTCGACGGTCTCCTCCACGCCCAGGGTCAGCACCGGGTGGGCGCTGGACTCCACGAAGACGCCGAAGCCGTCGGCGACCAGGGAACGGACCACGGGCTCGAAGCTGACGGGGCGGCGGCAGTTCTGGAACCAGTACTCGGCGTCCAGCTCGGAGCCGTCCAGCACCTCGCCGGTCACCGTCGAGTACAGCGGGATCCGCCCGGCCCGGGGCCGGACGAAGGAGAGCAGCTCGGCCAGGCGCTCGCGCAGCGGGTCGACCTGGGCGCAGTGCGAGGCGACGGTCGCCGGGATGATCCGGGCCCGGGTGCCCTCGGCGCTGATCGCGGCGACCAGCTCCTCGAGCGCCTGCGGCTCACCGGCCACCGTCACCAGGTTCGGGCTGTTGATGCCCGCGATCGACAGCCGCTCCCCGTACGGGGCGAGCCGCGGCTCGATCTCCTGGCGGGAGAGCTGGACGGAGGCCACCGCGCCGCGCCCGACCAGCTCGTCGGCGAACAGCTGGGAGCGCAGCACGATGATCCGCGCCGCGTCCTCAAGGGTCAGCGCGCCCGAGACGCAGGCGGCGGCGATCTCGCCCTGCGAGTGCCCCACCACCGCGTCCGGTTCGACGCCGTGCGAGCGCCACAGCTCGGCCAGGGCCACGTTCACGGAGAACAGCACCGGCTGGACCACCTGGATCAGGTCGAGCGAGGGGGCGCCCTCCTCCTCGCGCAGCACGGCCTCCACCGACCAGTCGACGTGCTGCTCGACGGCGGCGGCGCACTCCCGCAGCCGGTCCGCGAACGCCGGTGCGCTGTCGAGGAGTTCGACTGCCATCCCGATCCACTGCGAGCCCTGGCCGGGGAAGACGAAGACGGTGCGGTCGCGCTCCCGGGCGACCCCCTGCACCAGGTGCGGGGAGGACTCGCCGCGGGCCAGCGCCTCCAGACCGGAGGCGAGCGCCTCCGGGGACTCGCCGACCACCACCGCGCGGTGGTCCAGCGCCGAGCGGGTGGTGACCAGGGAGTGGCCGACGTCGGCCGGTTCGAGTTCCGCCAGGGCGCCCGAGCGGCCGCGCAGCCGGGCCGCCTGGGCACGCAGTGCCGCCTCGCCCCGGGCCGAGACCACGTACGGCACCACGGCGGGGGCGGTCGGCCGGTCCGCCTCCTCGACGTCCTCCGCCGGGGCCTGCTCCAGCAGGACGTGGGCGTTGGTGCCGCTCATCCCGAAGGCGGAGACGCCGACGCGGCGCGGGCGGCCGGTCTCGGGCCACGGCTGCTGCTCGGTCAGCAGCTCGACGCCGCCCACCGTCCAGTCGACGAAGGGGGAGGGCTGCTCGGCGTGCAGGGTGCGCGGCAGCACGCCGTGCTGCATGGCCTGCACCATCTTGATCACCCCGGCGACGCCGGCGGCGGCCAGGGTGTGGCCGATGTTGGACTTCAGCGAGCCGAGCCGCAGCGGCCGGTCCTCGGGCCGGTTGCGGCCGTAGGTGGCCAGCAGGGCCTGGGCCTCGATCGGGTCGCCGAGCCGGGTGCCGGTGCCGTGCGCCTCGACCGCGTCGATGTCGTCGGTGGTCAGCCCGGCCGAGGCCAGGGCGGCCTGGATCACCCGCTGCTGCGACGGCCCGCTCGGGGCGGTCAGGCCGTTGGAGGCGCCGTCCTGGTTGACCGCCGAACCCCGCACCACCGCAAGGACCTTGTGGCCGTTGCGGCGGGCGTCGGAGAGCCTCTCCACCAGCAGCACGCCGACGCCCTCGGAGAAGCCGGTGCCGTCCGCGTCCGCGCCGAACGCCTTGCAGCGTCCGTCCGGCGCGAAGCCGCGCTGCCGGCTGAAGTCGACGAACCCGGCCGGGGTGGCCATCACGGTCACCCCGCCGACCACCGCCAGTGAGCACTCGTCGCGGCGCAGCGCCTGTGTCGCCAGGTCCAGCGCCACCAGCGAGGAGGAGCAGGCGGTGTCGACCGTCACCGCCGGGCCCTCCAGGCCGAAGCTGTACGCGACCCGGCCGGAGACCACGCTCGGCGAGCCGCCGGTCAGCCGGTACGCCTCGATCTCCTCCGGCGCGTTGGCCAGCAGCACCTGGTAGTCGGAGGTGACGCAGCCCGCGTAGACGCCGGTCCGGCTGCCGCGCAGGCCGGCCGGGTCGATGCCGGCCCGCTCGAACACCTCCCAGGTGGCCTCCAGGAAGATCCGCTGCTGCGGGTCCATGGCCAGGGCCTCGCGCGGCGAGATGCCGAAGAAGTCCGCGTCGAACTCGGCCGCGTCGTACAGGAATCCGCCGTGCCGCAGGTACGAGCGGCCGGGCCGGTCGGGCTCCGGGTCGTACAGCCCCTCGACGTCCCAGCCGCGGTCGGTGGGGAAGTCGGAGATGGCGTCGGTGCCGTCGGACACCAGCTGCCAGAGGTCCTCGGGGGAGCGGACCCCGCCGGGGAACCGGCAGGCCATGCCGATGATCGCGATCGGCTCGCGCCGGTCGTCCTCGACCTGCTGGAGCCGGCGGCGGGACTCGGACAGCTCGACGGTCACCCGCTTGAGGTAGTCCCGCAGTTTCTTTTCGTCAGACATCGCGTTCCTCGCTGTGTCAGGGGTGTGAGAAGCCGTGCCCGCCGTTTCAGAGCGTCCCGAGTTCGTTGTCGATGAAGTCGAAGAGGTCGTCGTCGCTGGCCTCGTCGAGCACCTCCGCCACCGAGGTGCCGTCGGCGGTGACGGCCCGGCCGGTGTCCAGCCCGTCGAGCAGCGCCTGCAGCCGGGCGGCGACCCGCTGGCGCAGCTCGGTGTCGGCGTCGGCGCCGGGCAGGACCCGCTGGAGCCGGTCCAGCTCCTCCTCGACCGAGAGCAGCGGCTGGGCCGGGGCGAGGCCGGCGCTCAGGAAGGCCGTGAGGTCGGCCGGGGTCGGGTGGTCGTAGACCAGGGTGGCCGACAGCGTCAGCCCGGTGAGCTCGCTGAGCCGGGTGCGCAGCGACACGGCGGCCAGCGAGTCGAAGCCGAGCTCCTTCAACGCCCGGCGCGGGCCGATGGCGTCGGTGTCCGGGTGCTGGAGGACGGCGGCGATCTCGGTGCGGACCAGTGCCAGCAGCCGCCGCTCGCGCTCGGCCTCCGGCAGCCCGGCCAGATCCTGGGCCGGCCCCTGGGCCTGCGCCGACCGCGCGGCGGCCTGGACCGGGGCGGGGGCCGCCTCGGGCAGCTCGGCCAGCAGCGGGCTCGGCCGGACGGAGGCGGCGAGCGCGCCGAAGCGGGCCCAGTCGACCTCGGCCAGTACCAGGTCGGTGTCGTCGCGGCCGACGGCCTCCGCCAGGGCGGCGAAGGCCGCCTCGGGCGCCATCCCGGTCAGCCCGGCCCGGCGCAGACGGGCGGAGCGCTCCTCCTCGTCGGGCTGCTCCCAGGGGCCCCAGGAGACGGACAGCGCACGGTGCCCCTGCTCGCGGCGGAGGGCGGCCAGTGCGGCCAGCCGCGCGTCGGCGGCGGCGTCCGCGCCCTGGCCCGCGCTGCCCCACACCCCGGCGACCGAGGAGAAGAGCAGGAAGGCGTCCAGCGCGTCGTGGTCGACCAGCTCGTCCAGGTGGACGGCGCCGGCCACCGCGTCGGCGGCCTCCGCCGCCAGGCGCTGCGGGTCGGCGTCGGCGAGCGCGCCGACCGGGAGCCCGCCGGCGGTGTGGACCACCGCCGTCAGCGGGTGCTCCGCCGGGGCCGCGGCCAGCGCGGCGGCCGCCACCGAGCGGTCGGCGAGGTCGCCGGGGACGATGGTCACCCCGGTGCCCGAGCGCTCCAGGTCGGCCAGCAGCTGCGCCACTCCGGGGTCGGCTCCGGCGCCGGGGCCGGTCAGCACCAGGTGGTCGGCGCCGGCCGCGGCCAGCTGCCGGGCCAGTTCGGCACCCAGGCCGGTGATGCCGCCGGTCACCAGCACGGTGCCGCGCGGACGCCAGGCCTTGTCCGCCGAGCGGGGGCCGGCCGTCGCACGGACCAGGCGTCGGACCAGCACGCCCGAGGAGCGCAGCGCGACCTGGTCCTCCTCCTCGGCGGAGACCACCGCGACCAGCCGGGCCGCCGTACGGGCGTCCACCTCGGCCGGCAGGTCGACCAGTCCGCCCCACAGTTGCGGGTGCTCCAGGGCGGCGGTCCGGCCGAGCGCCCACAGGGCCGCCTGGGCCGCCTCCGGCGCCCCGTCCCCGGTACCGGTGGCGACCGCGCCCCGGGTGGCCACCCAGAGCTTGGCCGCCGGGGCGGCCTCGGTGAGCGCCCTCACCAGCCGCAGCGTCGGGGCGGTGTCGTGGTCGGCGTCGAGGGCCGGCAGCGCGAGCACTCCGCGCACCGGCTCACCGCCCGCGGCCTCGGTGATCGCCGAGACCGGCTCCGCCGGGTCGGCCACCAGCGCGACGGTCGCGCCCTGGGCCGCCAGTGCGGCGCTCACCTCGGCGACCAGCTGCTGGTCGGCCCGGCCGGACGGCGTGATGACCACCCACGTGCCCTCGACGGGCCGCGTGGCGGGCTCGCCGACCGGCCGCCAGGCGATCCGGTAGCGCCAGGACTCCACCGCCGACTCCAGCTGACGGCGCCGCCGCCAGGAGGACAGCACCGGCAGGGCCTCGCCCAGCGCGCCCGCGGCGTCGCTGCCGAGGGTGACGGCGAGCGCCTCCAGGTCCTCGTGCTCCACGGCCTCCCAGAACCGGGACTCGACCACGTCGTCGCGCAGCGCGCCACCGGTCGGGTGACCGGGCCGCTCCTCGGGCGCCTCCAGCCAGTACCGCTGGCGCTGGAAGGGGTAGGTCGGCAGCGCGGTGCGGCGCCCGTCGGCGCGGCCGAGCACCGCCGTCCAGTCGACCTCGACGCCGTGGGCGTACGCCTCGGCGACGGCCGCGGTGAAGGTCGGCGCCTCGGGGCGGTTGCGCCGCAGCGCGGCGGCGCGCAGCGGGGCCTGGCCCGGCAGGTCGGCCAGGCACTCCTCGGCCAGTGCGGTCAGCACCGCGTCCGGCCCGAGCTCGATGAAGGCGGTCACGCCCTCCTCGGCGAGCGCCCGGATGCCGTCGTTGAAGCGGACGGCCCCACGGACGTGGCGCACCCAGTACTCGGGCGAGCCCAGCTCCTCGGCGGTGGCGAGCCGGCCGGTCAGGTTGGAGACCACCGGCAGCATCGGCGGCTGGAACGCCAGTCCGGCGACCACCTGCCGGAACTCCTCCAGCATCGCGTCCATGCGCGGGGAGTGGAAGGCGTGGCTGACGGTCAGTCGGCGGGTCTTGCGGCCCCGCTCGGCGAGCTGCGCGGCGATCTCCAGCACCGCCGCCTCGTCGCCGGAGACCACCACGGAGGCGGGGCCGTTGACGGCGGCGATGGCGACCTCGTGCTCGCGTCCCGCCAGCAGCTCGGCCACCTCCTCCTCGGGGGCGAGCACGGAGACCATGGCGCCGCCGGCCGGCAGCGCCTGCATCAGCCGACCGCGCGCGGCGACCAGGGCGGCGGCGTCGCGCAGCGAGAGCACTCCGGCGACGTGTGCCGCGACCAGCTCGCCGACCGAGTGGCCGATCAGGTGGTCGGGGCACAGCCCCCAGGACTCGGTCAGCCGGAACAGCGCCACCTCGATCGCGAACAGGGCGGTCTGGGTGTAGGCGGTCTCGTTGAGCAGTTCGGCCTCGGGGGTGCCCTCGGCGGCGAACACCACCTCGCGCAGCGGACGCTCCAGGTGTGTGTCCAGCGCGTCGAACACCTCGTCCAGCGCCTGGGCGAAGACCGGGTACGTCTCGTACAACTCCCGGCCCATGCCAGGACGTTGGCTTCCCTGACCGGTGAACAGGAAGGCGGTACGGGCGCCGCGACGGGCCTCGCCGCGCACCACGGCCGGCGAGGCGGAGCCGGTGGCCAGCGCCGACAGGGCGGCGGTCAGCTCGGCGCGGTCGCGGCCCAGGACGACGGCGCGGTGGTCGAGTTGGGCGCGGGTGGTGGCCAGGGAGTGGGCGACGTCGGTGAGTTGGGCGTCGGGCTGGTCGGTGAGGAAGGCGCGCAGCTGCTCGCCCTGGGCGGCGAGGGCCTGCGGGCTCTTGGCGGAGAGCGTGAGTGCCAGCGGCGCGTTGGTCGGTTCGACGGTTGCGGTCTCGGCCTCGGTCTCGGTGGGCGGGGCCTGTTCGATGATGACGTGGGCGTTGGTGCCGCTGATGCCGAAGGAGGAGATGCCGGCCCGGCGGGGTCGGCCGGTCTCCGGCCAGTTCCGCTGTTCGGTCAGGAGACGGACGTTGCCGCTGTCCCACTCGACGTACGGGCTGGGCTCGTCGACGTGCAGGGTCTGCGGGAGCACACCGTGCTGCATGGCGAGGATCATCTTGATCACGCCCGCGACGCCCGCGGCCGCCTGGGTGTGGCCGATGTTCGACTTGATGGAGCCGAGCCAGAGCGGCTGGTCCTCGGGCCGGTTCTGGCCGTAGGTGGAGAGCAGGGCCTGGGCCTCGATCGGGTCGCCGAGGGTGGTGCCGGT
The DNA here is from genome assembly GCF_017427025.1 of Streptomyces sp. FH025. Classification (GTDB taxonomy): domain Bacteria; phylum Actinomycetota; class Actinomycetes; order Streptomycetales; family Streptomycetaceae; genus Kitasatospora. The sequence continues at coordinate 153 of NZ_JAFLNG010000051.1, read as the reverse complement.
GCCGTGGGCCTCGACCGCGTCGACCTCGGCGGGCGCCAGTCCGGCGACGGCCAGGGCCTGCTGGATCACCCGCTGCTGGGAGGGGCCGTTGGGGGCGGTCAGGCCGTTGGAGGCGCCGTCCTGGTTGACCGCGGTGCCGCGGACCGTCGCCAG
>NZ_JAFLNG010000509.1 GCF_017427025.1 Streptomyces sp. FH025 | reverse complement strand
GGGCAGCAGGGGCAGGACGGTCTCCAGGCCGGTGAGCGCGGCGAGGGCGGCGGGCCACTGCTGGTAGAGCTGGCCGCCGTAGCGGTGGCGCCAGGTGCGGGCGTAGGCGGTCAGGGCCCGGTCGCCGGCGAGGGCGGCGCCGCTGATGCCGCCGAGGTCCTTGTAGAAGGAGACGTAGACGCTGTCGGCGAGCGCGGCGATCTCGTCGAGCCGCTTGTCGAAATGGTGCGTCGTGTTCCAGAGCCGCGCGCCGTCGAAATGCACCCGGGCGCCGGTTTCGCGGGCGGCGGCGACCAGTTCGGTGAGCTCCTCCCAGGTGGGGAGGAGGAACCCGGGGTCGCGGAGGGGGAGTTCGACCAGGAGGGTGCCGAAGGGCTCGCCGAGGTCGCGGAGCTCCTCGGCGGTGGGGTGGCGCGCTTCGGTGGTGGGCCAGAGGCCGCGCAGACCGGTGAGCTGGGTGTAGGCGTGCCGCTCGTGCCGTTCGAGGTGGCCGAGCGGGTGGAGGGCGACGGCCCGGTTGCCGGTCCGCTCGGCGTGGTACCGGAGGGCGACCTGCTGGGCCATGGTGCCGGTGGGGAAGAAGACCGCGCCCTCCTTGCCGAGGAGGGCGGCGGTGCGTTCCTCCAGCTCCCGGACGGGCCCGCCGTCGCCGTAGAAGTCGGGATAGGCGTCCGGGTCGGCCGCGGCGGAGAGGGCGGTGAGCCGCTCGCGGATGCTGAGGGGGCGGCTGCCGGAGAGGAAGCGGGTGCAGGCCCGGTAGGCCGCGCGGCGCCGCTGCACGTCGACGTGTTCATCGGTCATCCGGCGATTGTCGGACGGAGGAGAGGCCGGACCAACCGCTTTTCCGGCGGGCGGTCATCCGTTACGCCCCGGTCGCGCCGTCGGTTCGGCGGAGGTACGAAGGACAGAGACACGCCGGGAGGAGACACCGTGAAGATCGTCGTCGACCTCAACCGCTGTCAGGGCTACGCGCAGTGCGTGTTCCTCGCGCCCCGGGTGTTCGAACTGCACGGAGAGGAGGCCCTGCTCTACGTCCCGCAGGCCCCTGAGGACCAGCGCGAACGCGTCCGGCGGGCCGCCGCGGCCTGCCCTGTGCAGGCCATCCTGGTCGAGGAGGGGGCCGCCTCCGATGCCCGCTGACCTTAAGAGCGGCCGGATCGTCGTCGTCGGCGCCTCGCTGGCCGGTCTGCGCGCCGCCGAGACGCTCCGGGACGAGGGCTTCACCGGGCGGCTGACCCTGGTCGGCGAGGAGCGCCTGCCCCCGTACGACCGGCCACCCCTGTCCAAGCAGGTGCTGCTCGGGCGGGTGCGCGCCGGGGAGACCGGGCTGCCCCGGCGCCGCGAGGTGGACGCGCAGTGGAGGCTCGGCACCCGCGCCACCGGTGTGGACGGGGCCGGCAAGGAGGTCCTGCTCGCGGACGGTGAGCGGCTGCCCTTCGACCGGCTGCTGATCGCCACCGGCACCCGGGCCAGGCCCTGGCCGAACCCCGAGGAGGCCGCACTCGACGGGGTGTTCACCCTGCGCACCGCCGACGACGCGGCCGCCCTGGCCGAACGGCTGGACGCCGGCCCCCGACGGGTGCTGGTGATCGGTGCCGGGTTCACCGGCTCCGAGATCGCCTCCGCCTGCCGGGAACGCGGCCTGGAGGTGACCGTCGCCGAACGCGGCCCCGCCCCGCTGATCGGAGCCCTCGGCGGAGCCTTCGGCGTCTTCGCGGCCGAGGTCCAGCGCGCCCACGGGGTCGACCTGCGCTGCGGATTGACCGTGACCGCGCTGAACGGCCGCGACGGCAGGCTCACCGGCGCCGAGCTCTCGGACGGCGGCCGGATCGACGCGGACGTCGCCGTCGTCGCCCTGGGCGCCGTCCGCAACACCGAATGGCTGGCCGAATCGGGGATCGCCGCCGGTCCGCGCGGCGTGGCCTGCGACGCGGGCTGCCGCGCCTTCGACATGTACGGGATCGTCACCGACGACGTCTTCGTCGCGGGCGACGTCGCCCGCTTCCCGCACCCCCTCTTCGAGTACCAGCTGCTCTCCCTCGAACACTGGGGCAACGCGGTCGCCCAGGCGGAGGTGGCGGCGCACAACATGGTCAGCCCGGGACCGCGACGGCGGCCGCACCTGGGCGTGCCCGCCTTCTGGTCCAGCCAGTTCGGCCTCAACATCAAGTCCGTCGGGGTGCCCACCTTCTCCGACCACGTGGTCCTCGCCCAGGGCTCGCCGCAGGAGCGCCGGTTCGTCGCGGTCTACGGGTACCGGGGCCGGATCACGGCCGCCGTCAGCGTGAACCGGGCCAAGTACCTGGAGCACTACCAGCGGCTGATCGAGACCGCCGCGCCGTTCCCGCCCGACTGGGACGGCGTCGAGCCGCCCGCCTCCCGCACCCCGGTCTCCTCCGACGTGCCCGACCCGAAGGTGCTCTCGCACGGCCCCACCGTCGCCCTCACCGGCCACCTGCCCGACCGTCGGCTGACCCTGCGGCACTGGGGCGGCTGAGCCACCCGCCACCGTTCGACGAACGCACGCCCACCGGGCGCGCCGCCCCCGAGGAGATCCCGCGCATGGCCTCCGCCGACACCCTGTTCCGCCGGATCACCGACTACGCCAGCCGCGCCGACCCGTACCCCCTGTACTCCGAGCTCCGCAGGCACCGCGTGGCCCGCCAGGCCGAGGGCGGCTACCTGGTCGGCACCTACCACGAGGTCGTCGGGCTGTTCCACGACCCGAGGATCAGCTCGGACCGCCGCAACCGCACCGTCCAGGACCCGTTCTTCGGGAACCGGCCGAGCACCCTGGTGTCCTTCATCGGACGGGACGACCCCGAGCACGAGCGGCTGCGCACCATCGCCATGCGGCCCTTCGGCCCGCCCCACGCGCCCGGTCGGATCGACGCCATGCGTGCCGAGATCGAGGGGATCGCCGGTGAACTGCTCGACGGGCTCCGGGGCCGCGACCGGATCGACCTGGTCGACGACTTCGCCTACCCGCTCCCGGTCACCGTGATCTGCCGGCTGCTCGGTGTGCCGCGCGAGGACGAGCCGCGGTTCCACGCCTGGGCCGACACGCTGATCGCGGGCTTCGACCCCACCCCCGGCACCGATCCGGCCGAGCGGCAGCGCGCGGCCGAGGAGGCCAGGGGCGCGATGGGGTCGTACCTCGGCGACCTCGCCGAGAGCCGCCGGGGCCACCCGACCGACGACATGCTCTCCGCCTTCGTCAACGACCCCGGCCCGTCGGGCGGCTTCACCGAGGTGGAGCTGATGGCCACCGCGGTCCTGCTGCTCGTCGCCGGTCACGAGACGACCGTCAACCTGATCGCCAACGGTGTGCTCACCCTGCTGCGCCACCCCGACGTCCTGGAACAGCTGCGTGGAACACCGGAGTTGATGCCGCGCGCGGTGGAGGAGCTGCTGCGCTACGACCCCCCGGTCCAGCTGCTGCCGCAGCGCACCGCGCTGACCGACATCGAGGTCGCCGACGTCACCATCCCCAAGGGGACGCCGGTGATCCTCGTGCTCGCCGCCGGCAACCGGGACCCCAGGCGCTTCAAGGAACCCGACCGCTTCGACCCGACCCGCCCCGACAACCAGCACCTCGGATTCGGCAGCGGCGTGCACAGCTGCTTCGGCGCACCGCTCGCCAGGGTCGAGGGACAGATCGCGCTCACCGCGCTCGTCCACCGCCTGCACGACCCCCGCCTGCTCCAGGACCCGCCCGAGTACCGGCGCAACCCGGTCCTGCGCGGACCCCGCCACCTGCCCCTCGCCGTCTCCGGGATCGGGGACTGAACGGCCCGGCGCCGACCGCGGTCTCGAACGGAGAACCTGGCGACGCAGGGGAACTGATGGGACCACAGTCCGGCGGACGGGTGCACCGGCACCCGTCCGCCGGACCCTTCTACCGGTCGGTCACGGTCTGCCCGGGGGCGATCACGGGCAGGTCCCGTTCCCTGGCGACATCGGCGAGGCGCTTGTCGTACGTGACGAAGGCGGTGAGTGCGTGCTCCAGGTGTTCGGCACTGGCGAGGTGGATGGCGTCGAGCGTGCGGAGGTGCCGCATGGGGAACTGCCGCGCGGCCCGGAGGATCGGGTCGGAGAGCCGGATCCGGAGCAGCCGGTCGAGCAAGTCCTCCGAAGCGCCCAGCAGTTCTCCGGGCACGCCGAGTCGGACGAGTCCGCGCGGGACCTCCGCCCGGGCGAGCGCGCTGGTCGCATGGCCCTCGGAGCCGCGCGACGACAGGAACGTGCGCAGCGCTGCGGATTCGGTCTCCGGGACGATGAGCTTGAGGATCGCGCAAGAATCAAGGTAGATCAACGGTCCTCTTCCTCGCGCATCGCGTGGAGGGCGTCGGCTGCGGAACCGAGGGGGACGTCGACCGTCGGCGGGATCCAGTCGGCCAGACCGCGTGCGGTGGCGGCGTTCTCCGGGTCGATGGTGCCGTCGCGAACGAGGTCCTCCAGTACTCGCCGTTCGGGGTCGGGCGGCGCCAGTACGGCGATCAGTCGCCCGTTGCGGGTGATCTCGATGCGTTCGCCGGCCGCGACCCGGTCGATCAACTCGCTGGCGTGCTGCTGGAGCTGTCGGATGGGAACTCTGGCTGTCATGCGACTCACGCTAGGGCGGATCGTGCGGCGATTCCGAGTTGAGTGCGGCAAGTTCACGCGAAGGGGTGTCACCGCCGGGCCGGGAAGCCGTGGTGGCGGGCGGCGGCCGTGACGGCCAGGGCGGCGGCCAGGAGGGCGAGGGCGGACCAGGGGAGGGACGTCGGGCCGGCGTGGTCGAGGAGGAGGCCGCCGGCGCCCGCGGCGGCGGCGATGCCGAGGTTCCAGCAGGTGACCAGCAGGGACTGGGCCAGGTCCGCGGCCGCGCCCGCCGCGTCGGCCACCGCCGTCTGGAGGAGGGTGGCGGCGCCGCCGAAGCCGAGGCCCCAGATCGCGGCGGCGCCGTAGACCGGCCAGGGCGCCGAGGTGAGCAGGGCGGCGGCGATGGCCACGGCGGCGACGGCGAGGAGCGCGCTGGCGCCGAGGGTCAGGGTGCGCAGGTGCCGGTCGATCAGGGTGCCGGTGGCGAGGATGCTGACCAGCGAGCACAGGCCGACGACGAGGAGCACGGTGTCGGTGCGCCCGCCCAGGCCCACGGGTTCGATCAGCGCCGCGACGTAGGTGTAGAGGATGTTGTGGGCGAGCACGAAGGTCGCCGTGACGGCCAGCACGGCCGCCACGCCCGGGATCCGCAGCACCCGGCGCAGGGGGAGGCGCTCGCCGCGGGGCTGCCCGGGGACGGCCGGGACGGCGGAGGCGATCCACCCCACCAGTACCACCGCGATCACGCTCATCAGCCAGAAGGCGATCCGCCACCCGGAGACCCGGGCGAGCAGGGTGCCGGCCGGAACCCCCACCGACAGGGCGACCGTGGCGCCGGCCATCGCCACCGCCATCGCCCGTCCGCGCAGCTCCGGCGCGACGATGCTGCGCGCGTACCCGGCCAGCAGTGCCCAGAGCATCCCGGCGACCAGGCCGGCCGCGAAGCGCGCGGCCATGGTGAGCGCGAAGTTCCCCGAGGCCGCCGTGACGGCGTTGGCCACCGTGAAGCCGCCGACGGCCAGGAGCAGCAGTCGTTTGCGCGGCCAGCCGGCGGTGGCGGCGGTCAGCGGGATGGCGGCGGCGATGGAGCCGACCGCGTAGAGGGTGACGGACTGCCCGGCGCCGGACTGGCTGACGCCGAGGTCGGCGCTCATGGCGGGCAGGA
>NZ_JAFLNG010000508.1 GCF_017427025.1 Streptomyces sp. FH025 | reverse complement strand
TGCTGCCGGTGTTGAGCGCCATGCCCTCGTAGCGGGTGCCGGGCTCGTCCGGGGAGGTCAGGGACCGGCGTTCCGCGGCCCGGGTGACCGTGACCTCGTCCAGTCCCTCCGCCTCGGTGAAGAGGCTGTCCAGGGGAACTTCGAGGGCCTTGGCGAGGGAGGCGCACACGGCGATCGAGGGAACGCTCTGGCCGCGTTCGATCTTCGACAGGTAACTCTTGGTGACGCCGGACCGCTCGGCCAGCGCCTCCAGGGTCATCAGCCGTTCCTTGCGCAGCAGGCGCACCCGGTTGATCACTGGTGTCCCTCTTCCTCTCCAGGGCCGTCGGGCCGTCAATCCGTCGGGCCGACGGATCCGCGCGTCACGATTCGCGCCGCACGCCATCGATGACACGTCGTGTCCTATGGCGAACAATGCTACGTCGCAGCGCCGCCGGCACGTCCGAAGGGCCCTGGGTCGGGTCCGCGCGACCGCCCGTCCAAAGCGCCCGTCCGGGCGCCCGGAGCCGCGTGTACCCGCCCCGGGGGAGGGGTTGCCATTGTCGCAGGAAACAAAGTGTCCTATCGTGAACATTGTTTCCTCCGGGGTGATGGCCCCGGACGCAGGCCTGGCCACCGGGGCGAGGCCGGAACTGGAGCAGACACATGGCGAAAACGCTGCAGGACCCCAAGGACGTCCTCGTCGACCGCGCGGAGCGGCAGATGGGCCGGCACTTCGGGGACTCGGGCCTGACCACGCGCCAGAAGCTGGCGCTCACCTGCCGGATCGCGTACGACGGCGGCCACGACTCGGGACTCGCCGGGCAGATCAGCTCCCGCGGGCGGGAACCGGGCACCTACTACACCCAGCGCCTGGGCCTGGGCTTCGACGAGATCACCGAGCACAACCTGCTGCTGGTGAACGAGGACCTGGAGGTCCTGGAGGGGGAGGGCATGCCCAACCCCGCCAACCGCTTCCACTCCTGGATCTACCGGCAGCGCCCGGACGTCAACTGCATCATCCACACGCACCCCCTGCACACGGCCGCGCTCGCCATGCTCGAAGTGCCGCTGATCGTGTCCCAGATGGACACCACGCCGCTGTACGACGACTGCGCCTTCCTCAAGGACTGGCCGGGCGTACCGGTGGGCAACGAGGAGGGCGAGATCATCTCCGCCGCCCTCGGCGACAAGCGGGCCATCCTGCTCGCCCACCACGGCCAGCTGGTGACGGGCGCCACGATCGAGGAGGCGTGCACCCTGGCGCTGCTCATCGAACGGGCCGCCCGCCTGCAATTGCTGGCGATGTCGGCGGGGACCATCCGGCCCCTGGACCCGGCGCTGGCCCGCGAGGCCCACGACTGGACCTCCACCGACCGGCGCAGCAAGGCGAACTTCGGGTACTACGCGCGCAAGGCGCTGCGCAATCACCCCGACTGCGTGAGCGGGCAGGTGGACCTCTGATGGCCAACCCGCCGCTGAAGGGGATCATCTCCTACCCGGTGACCCCTTTCGACGCCGCCACCGGCGAGATCGACCTGCCCGCGTTGCGCGGCCTCACCGGCGACCTCGTCGCCGCCGGCAGCCACGCCGTCGCCCCGCTGGGCAGTACCGGCGAGAGCGCCTACCTGACCGAGAAGGAGTGGGACGCGGTCTGCGAGAGCGTCCTGGACACGGTGGCCGGGCGGGTACCGACCCTCGTCGGCGTCTCCCACTGGAGCACCGAAGGCGCGGTGCGTCGCGCCCGCGTGGCCGCCCGCCACGGAGCCACCGCCGTCATGGTCCTGCCCCAGGCGTACTGGAAGCTGACCGGGGCCGAACTCCTGCGGCACTACAGCGAGGTGGCCCGCGCCACCGACCTGCCGATGATGCTCTACAACAACCCCGGCACCAGCGGCGTGGACCTGGAGCCGGAGACGGTGGTGGCCCTCGCGCGGAAGATCCCCAACCTCACCATGGTCAAGGAGAGTTCGGGGGAGGTGTCCCGCTTCCGCGCCATCCGCGAGCTGTCCGACGGCGAACTGTCGGTCTACAACGGCAGCAACCCGGTCGCCCTGGAGGCCTTCCGCGCCGGAGCCGTCGGCTGGTGCACGGCCGCGCCCTGCCTCGTACCGCAGCCGGTGCTGGCCCTCCACGCCGCCGCCGTCGGCGGACACGACGACCGCGCGGACGCGCTGCTGCGGGACCTCCTGCCCTTCCTGCGGTTCATCGTCCGTCACGGCCTTCCCCGAACCGTCAAGGCCGGCCTCGCGATCCGGAACCGCCCGGCCGGGCCGCCCCGGCCGCCGCTGCTGCCCCTGCCCCAGGAGGAGACACGGCAGCTGCGGGAGATGCTCACCCGTCTCCTCGCCGGCCGGCTCCCGGCTGACACCGCCTGACGGCACGACGACCCTCCGGCCCCGGCCCCGCCCCGCCGTTCCCGTACGGACCGGGCGGGGCCGGAGGCGGTCCGGGGCTATTCCGGCTCGTCCATGTGGCCGTGGCGGTGGGCCCAGGCGGCGAGTTCGACCCGGTTGCGGACGCCGAGTTTCAGCTGCGCGGCGGCGAGGTGCTTCTTGACCGTGCCGAGGGAGACGTACAGGCGGTCGGCGATCTCGGCGTTGGTGAGACCGTCGGCGGCGGCGCGGACGGTCGCCAGTTCGCGGTCCGACAGCGGGTGCCGGCCGGCACCCGGGAGTGGTGGGCGGGCCCGGTGGGAGGTGAAGTGGCGCAGCAGGCGGACGGTGATCCGGGGGGAGACCATGGCTTCGCCGCGGGCGGCGGCGCGGACGGCCTCGATGAGCATGGTCGGTCCGGCGTCCTTGAGGAGGAAGCCGGCCGCGCCGCCGTGGAGGGCCTCGTGGACGTACTCGTCGAGGTCGAAGGTGGTGACGACGATGACGCGCAGCGGGTCGGCGACGTCGGGGCCGGCGAGGCGGCGGGTGACGTCGAGGCCGGTGATGCCGGGCATCCGGATGTCCAGGAGGCAGACGTCGGGGCGGTGGTGTTCGGCGAGGCGCAGGGCCTCGATGCCGTCGTCGGCCTCGGCGACGACCTCGATGTCGGGTTCGGCGTCGAGGATGTAGCGGAAGCCGGTGCGGACCATGCGCTGGTCGTCGGCGAGCAGGACGCGGATGGTCATCGGGCCGGCACCTCGTCGGTCGCCGGGGACGACCGGACGGGCCCTCCCGCCGCGCCGGGCAGGCGGGCGGTGACGTGCCAGCCGGTGCCGCGGGCCGCCGGTCCGGCGCGGAAGGTGCCGCCGAGCAGTTTGGCGCGCTCGGCCATGCCGATCAGCCCGTAGCCGTCCCCGGCGGGGGAGCGGACGGTGCCGTGGCCGTCGTCGTGGACGTCCAGGCACAGGCGCCCGTCATCGCGGTGGACCCGGGCGGTGATCCGGGTGGCGCCGCGGGCGTGGCGCTCGGCGTTGGTGACGGACTCCTGGGCGATCCGGACGATCGCGGCGGCGATCTCGGCCGGGGCGCGGTCCAGTTCGGCCTCACCGCTGACCGCGATCTCGGGACGGTGGCCGTCACCGGGCCGGGCGAGGACGGCGAGCTGACGGGCCGGGGAGTCCGCGTCCCGGAGCGCGTGCCCGCCCCCGCGCAGCGCACCGACCAGGCGGCGCATGGCGGCCAGCGCGTCCGCCCCGGCGTGCTCGATGTCGGCCAGGGCCGCGCGCAGCAGTTCGGGGTCGCGGGCGGCGATGTGCTGGAGCGCCTGGGCCTGGACGACGATGCCGGTGACCTGGTGGGCGACGACGTCGTGCAGGTCGCGGGCGAGCGCGTTGCGTTCCTCACGTACGGCGCGTTCGATGTGCCAGGCCCGGCGCTCGGCGCGCCAGCGCAGCAGCAGGCCGGGGCCGAGCAGCACCAGGACCAGCAGGGCGTTGTCCATGTCGTACGGCCCGCCGTCGCGTCCGGCGGCGGCCAGGAGGGCGCCGAAGGAGGCGAGCGCCGTGCCCGCGATCACCGGCGGGCGGCAGCGGTAGGCGACCAGGGAGAGCAGCAGGGCCAGGGCCAGCGCCTCGCTGACGCCGGTGGGGCGGTGGACGGTGGGCAGCAGGCGGTACCCGGCGGAGGCCGTGAGCGAGACGAGCAGCGCCCCGGCGGCCGCCGGCGCGGTCGTGGTCGCGGTCGTGGTCGCGGTCGTGGTCGTGGTGGAACGGTGGGAGGGGAACGGGCGCAGCGCCCGCAGGGCGAGCGCGGCCATCGCCGTGCCGGAGGCGAGGAACAGCGCGTCGCCGGCGGGTCCCGGCCGCATGCCCCACCAGCGGTCGAGGTCGGTGAGCAGGGCCAGCAGCAGGGCGATCGCGGCGACGGCGGACGGTATCAGGTGCGCGCGCCGGGCGACGGTGTCCTCGTGGGCGGGGACGGGCGGACGGGCTGCCGGTGGGTTGTGCATGCCGACCACCGTACGCGGGCGCGAGGGCGCCGCGGGGTGGCCGATCGGCTACTTCGAAACGGGCCGGACGGCCGCTGCGCCGCTCCGCTGACCTGGGCGAACGTGAAGCATCGTCAATCGGCGTCCAGGTTTCGACGCCTGCCGCCCGCCCGTCCTGGAGGAAGCCCCGTGTCCCTGCCCGAATCCACTCCGACCGCCCCCGGAGGGGCCCCTGACGGTGCCCCCGGTGGTGCCCCCGGCGGTGCCCGGGCGCGACGCTCGGGCGACCGCCCGCGCTCCGCCGGGCGCGGGGCCGTCCGCTGGACGGTCGTCGCCGCCGTCGCCGCCGTGCTGGCCGCCTTCGCCGTCGGTCCGCGCAGCGCGCCGGTCGCCGCTCACCGCAGTGGTGACGCCGCCCTGGCCGAGCGCGTCGCGGGCCTGCTGCCGGACGGTCAGGGGGCGGGCGGCTCGGTGGGCGTCTCGGTCGCCGTCGTGGACCACGGCACGGTCACCAGAGCCGCGCTGGGGACCACGGACGGCTCCACCCCGGTCACCCCGGACACCGCCTTCGAGACCGGCTCGGCACAGAAGGTGCTCACCGCGAGCCTGCTCGGCAGCCTCCTGGACGCCGGGAAGATCAAGCTCACCGACACCGTCGGAGCCCTGTGGCCCGAGTACACCTTCGCCGACCGGGCGGTGGCCGGGATCACCGTCGAGCAGCTCGCCACCCACACCGCCGGGCTGCCCTCCTTCCGGCCCGACGGAGCCGAGTTCCCGCTCGCGATGGCCGGCTACCTGCTGGGCGGCAACGGCTACTCGATCCTCCAGGACCCGGTGCGCGCGCTCACCGGCCTGACCGGCTTCGGCCCGAAACCCGACACCGCGTTCTCCTACTCCAACCTCGGCTACGCCGTCCTCGGCGAGACCCTCGCCAAGGCGGACGGCCGCGACTACCCGACCGCCCTGCGCGAGCGGGTCCTCGCACCGCTCGGCATGGACCACACCACCGTCCGCACCACCCCCGGCACCCCGGACGACGCCGCCCTCCCGTTCCACACCGCCGGGACCCCGGTCGTGCCGTGGACCAACCCCGGATGGGCGGCGGTGGGCACCGGCACCTGGACCACCAGCGCCGACCTCGCCGCCTTCCTGGCCGCCAACGCCGCCCCGAACCCGCCCGCCGCGCTCGCCCTCACCCACACCCGGCACGCCGCCGTCGCCGACTACGCCGACCGCGACGGACACATCGGCCTCGGCTGGCAGCTCTGGAACGCCGGCGGCACGACGATCAGGTGGCACAACGGACTGACCAACGGCTCCCGCGCGTTCGTCGCCCACACCACCGACCAGCGCGCGGTGGTCGTCCTCGCCAACTCCACCCGCACACCGGCGGAGAAGATCGGCTTCGCCCTGCTCG
>NZ_JAFLNG010000507.1 GCF_017427025.1 Streptomyces sp. FH025 | reverse complement strand
TACGCCTACCCGCACAAGACGGCCTACCGGCCGCTGCCCGAGCGCCCGGCGCTGAGCGAGCTGTGGGCCGGGGAGGCGCAGCACGCGCTCTCGCTCTACCTGCACGTCCCGTTCTGCGAGGTCCGTTGCGGCTTCTGCAACCTGTTCACCCGGATCGGCAGCCCGGAGGGCCTGACCACCGCCTACCTGGACGCCCTGGAGCGGCAGGCGGTCGCCGTCCGCGCCGCGCTGGACGAGGGCGCCCGGTTCGCGCTGGCCGCGTTCGGCGGCGGCACACCGACCTATCTGACGGCCGGCGAGCTGGAGCGGTTGTGCGACATAGCCGAGCGGCGGATGGGCGCCGACCTGTCGGCGGTGCCGCTCTCGGTGGAGGCCTCGCCCGCCACCGCGACCGCGGACCGGTTGGAGGTGCTGGCCGCCCGGGGCGCCACCCGGCTGAGCCTGGGCGTGCAGTCCTTCGACGACGTCGAGGCCCGCTCGGCGGTCCGCCCGCAGAAGCGGGCCGAGGTGGAGGCCGCCCTCGACCGGATCCGTGCCGCCGGGTTCCCTGTGCTCAACATCGACCTCATCTACGGCATCGACGGCCAGACCGAGGCGAGCTGGCTCCGTTCGCTGGACGCCGCGCTGTCCTGGCGGCCCGAGGAGCTGTACCTCTACCCGCTGTACGTCCGCCCGCTGACCGGCCTGGCCCGGCGCGGAGAGCAGGAGAGCCGCTCCGCCTGGGACGCCCGCCGCCTCGCGCTCTACCGCGCCGGGCGGGACCACCTGCTGGCGCACGGCTACGAGCAGGTGTCGATGCGGATGTTCCGCCGCGCCGCCTCCCCGCAGGCGGGGGCGAGCGAGTACGCCTGCCAGACGGACGGCATGGTCGGCCTGGGCTGCGGCGCCCGCTCCTACACCTCGCGGCTGCACTACTCCTTCGACTACGCGGTGAACGCCACCGAGGTGCGCGGCATCATCGACGACTACGTCGCCACCGAGGACTTCCACCACGCCGAGGTGGGCCACTGGATGGGCGGCGAGGAGCCGCGCCGGCGCCATCTCGTCCAGTCGCTGCTCCAGGCCGAGGGCATGCCGCTGGCGGACTACCGCGCCCGCTTCGGCGGTTCGCCGGCCGAGGACTTCCCGGTGGAGCTGGCCGGCTTCGCCGAGCGCGGCTGGCTGGCGGAGGACGGGGATCGCCTGCTGCTCACCCCGGAGGGGCTTGCGCACTCGGACGCGGTCGGGCCGATGCTGTTCTCGCCCGAGGTGCGGGCCCTGATGGCGGCGTACGAGGCGAAATGACCTTCCTCGGCATGCCCTCGGCCGCGCCCACCGCCGAGGAGACGGAGGCGCGGGACCTCACCCTGCTGTACCGCGGTCCACTCGCCTCCTGCGACTACGACTGCCCCTACTGCCCGTTCGCCAAGCGCCGCGACTCCCCCGGGCAACTGCGCGCCGACCGGGCCGCGTTGGAGCGCTTCACCGCCTGGGCGGCCGGACGCGCGGGCACCGGGGACACGCTGTCGCTGCTGTTCACCCCGTGGGGCGAGGGTCTGGTGCGCTCCTGGTACCGGCGGGCTCTGGTCGAGCTGAGCCGGCTGCCGCACGTGCGGCGGGTCGCGATCCAGACCAATCTGAGCTGCCGCACCGGCTGGCTCGCCGAGGCGGACCTGGACGCCCTCGCGCTGTGGGTCACCTACCACCCGGGGCAGGTCGGGTACGACCACTTCCTCGCCAAGTGCCGTGAGCTGGACGCGATCGGCGTGCGCTACAGCGTCGGCGTGGTGGGGCAGCCGGAGCACCTGGCCGAGGCCGAGCGGCTGCGCGCCGACCTCTCCCCCGGCGTCTACCTGTGGGTCAACGCCGCCGAGGGCCGCAGCTACACCGACGCCGAGGCCGCCCGGTGGACGGCCCTGGACCGGCACTTCGGCTTCAGCCGGTACGGGCACCCGAGCGCCGGGCGGCCCTGCCGCACCGGCGAGTCGGTGCTGTCGGTGGACGGCGACGGCACGGTGCGCCGCTGCCACTTCGTCCGGGACGTCCTCGGCAACCTCTACGACGGCAGCTACCGCGCGCAACTGGCGCCGCGGGCCTGCCCGTTGCCGGTGTGCGACTGCCACATCGGCTACGTCCACCTGGAGACCCTTCCGCTGTACGAACTGTTTGGCGCCGGTGTCCTGGAGCGGGTGCCCCAGAACTGGTGACCCGGAACTGGTGACCCGGGAACGCGGGTGCCCGGCCCGCTGTGGCAGCGCGGGCCGGGCACCTCAGGACCACCGACGGACGTCAGTCCTGGTTGTCGTTGTCCTCGTTCAGGTTGCGCGGGTCGATGGACCAGATGCCGCGCCCGAAGGTGGCGGCGTAGAGCCGGCCGTCCGGCCCGAGCTTCAGCTGCTGGACCGAGGTGGTGGGCAGGTTGCGGCCCAGGACGCGCCAGTCGGTGGTGCCGGGCGCGCGGTAGAAGGCGGCGAGGTCGGTTCCGAGGGCCAGCGCGCCGTTCGGGAGGATCTTGACCGAGGTGGCGGGGACGTCCGGCAGGTTGGCCGAGACGTCGGCCCAGGTGGCGCCGCCGTCGCGGGTCTCGAAGACGTGGCCGATGCCCGCGCCGGGGCCCTCGGTCCAGGTCCGCGAGAAGCCGTTGAACGCGACGAAGACGTGCTGGGCGTCCTTCTCGTCCACCGCGAAGGAGGAGATGTACCGGTTCGGCAGAGTGCCCTCGACGGGCAGGTTGAGCTGGTGCCAGCCGGTGCCGTCCGTCCTGCCGACGGCGATGCCGCGGCTGAAGCCCTGGTTGTTGCACGGACCGCACCAGCCCGCGTAGACCGTGCCGTTGACCGTGGCGACGGCCGTGGCGACGTGGCCGGCGCCCAGGTCGTAGGCGCTGGTCCACTCGCTGCCGCTGCGGATCGCGTAGCCCTTGTGCTGCACCCAGACGTGCTGGCCGCCGGCGACCCAGGTGTCGGCGTCCTTGGGGTCGCTGGTGATCGGCGCGATGAAGCGCGCGGCGTTGGTGTCCTTGTCGGGCGGGGCGACCTCGTAGGAGGTGGCCTTGCTCGGGTCCTTCGTCCAACTGCCGTCGTTGGTGGCGCAGTTCTGGGTGACCCACAGGTCGAGGTAGACGTACTCCTCGGCGATGTCGCAGCCGTTGGCCGGGTTGACCAGGGTGTCGCCGCCGTCGCCGCCGAAGTTGGAGCCCATCACCTTGTCGTGGGCGCGCAGGATCGACTCGCCGTTGTCCTGGAGCCCGCCGCTGACGATGACGCCCTTGCCGGAGCGGTCCGCCGGGTCCTTGCCGACGCCGACCGAGTAGTACTGCAGGGTGTCGATGGTGCCGTCGTTGAGCGGCGTCCAGTCCTTGCCGTGGCCCCAGGCGTCCAACTGCCCGGCGGACGGGCGCCGGTAGATGCCGCCGTCGTTGCCGACGTAGACGTTGGCCTTGCCCTGGTACGCGCCGAAGGCGACGGCGTGCTGGTCGGAGTGCGTGGTCTGCGAGCAGTCGCCGGTCTGCTTGGCCGGGTCGATGCTCCAGCACGGGAAGCCGTTGTTCCAGTACGGGCCGACGGTGGCCCACTTGGCGCCGCCGTCGGTGGTCTCGAAGACCTCCTCCAGGCCGGCGTACACGTGGTCCGGGTTGGCCGGGTCGACCTGGAGGGACTGGTTGTACCAGGCCTGGATGCCCGGCTGGTAGCCCGGGTCCTGGAGGGCCGAGCCGGAGCCCTTCAGCTTGTCCTTGTCCGCGATCAGCGTCCACGGCCCGGACGGCGAGCCGGACTTGGAGACGTAGACGCCCTTGAGGCCGGTGTCCGGGTTGTGCGCCATGACGTCCGGCGACTGGTCGATCGCGTAGTAGCGGGAGCCGTCCGCCGAGCGCGCGAAGGTCACGTTGCCGACGTTCGCCGCGTCCGTCGGCAGGTCACCCAGCGAGGAGACGCGCTGCCAACTGCCCTCCGCGGCCTTGCCGTAGAAGCCGTTGTAGCTGTCGCCGCCGCGCCAGCCGATCGCCAGGATCACCTTGGACGGGTCCTTGGGGTCGATCGCGATGTCGTTGGCGATGTTCTTGTACGGCGCGCTCGGGTCGGCCGCCTTCGAACCACCGGGCAGGTACTCGGGGTTGGGCGCGAACTCCAGCGTCCACGGGCCGGAGAGGTCCGTGGTCGAGTGGCTCCACACGCCCCGGCTGGTGGCGGCCCACGCCCGGCCACCGCCGAAGCGCAGCGCGTGGATGATGGTGGACTCCAGCTCGGGGCCGCCGACCCGGTCGGCGGGCTTGAACTGGCCGTGCTTCGGGTCGCCGAGCACGTACACCCCGGTGCCGACGTACGAGGTGGCGCCGGTGTTGGACTCGCCGGTGGCGTACCAGAGCCGCCCGCCCTCGTCGAGGTCCAGCGTGCCGGTGGACAGCGAGGGCAGCTTGTCGGCGATCGGCTCCCAGTGCCCGCCGCCGGTGCGGGAGCGGAACACCCCGCCGTTGGCCCCGCCGGCGTACACGTAGCCGTCGTTGTCCGCCGCGATGCCGGTGATCCGGCCGGTCACCAGACCGGCGCCGCCGCTGGAGTTGGAGTTGACGTCGCGGTAGCGCGGGTCGTCCGAGTTGTACGGCTTGTCGGTGACGTGCGTCCAGTTGCCGTCCGTGCGCGGCGTGGACCGCAGCTGCGCCCAGGCCGCCCCGTAGGCGCCCGGCGCGACCACGCCGGGGGCGGTGCGGGCCTCGGTGTACTGCGCGGTGCCCTCGGCGGAGTTCTCCGCCTCGTCGCCGCCGTCACCGGCCCCGGCGTCGGCCTTGGGGCTGAAGGCCGTGGAAGCGGTGGCGCCCCGGACCTTCTGGGCGTGCTGCTTCCCGACGTCCGCCTGGTGCCGCACCTGCCAGGTCTGCGCGGTCGGCGGCGCGGTCGGGGCGGCGAGCGCCTGGGTCGTGGTCAGTCCGATGGCGGTGAGCGTGACGGCGCTCAGCAGCAGCCGTCGTCGTTGCCTGGTGGGCACGGGTGCGGTCCTCCCCTGTGGCCGGCCGCGCGATCACGCGGCCCGGGCGAAACAGGGGGTAAGCCTGCACGGTCGGTCGGCCCCGGGGAAGGCCCGTACGGTAAGAGATGGTTAAGAGCCTTACCGTGTCGAACAGTTGGTATTCACGGAATGCGCCCGGCCGGGCCGCTCACCGCCGGTGCGGCAGCCTCCGCCGGAGCGCCCGCGCGGCGGCGACCGGGTCGAAGGCCCCCGGCCGGTCCCGGGTCAGCGGGTAGCAGGCGAGTCCGATCAGCGCCGCGCTGAAGTGGCCGATGCTGGTGAAGTCCCGGCTCAGATGGACGCCCACGCCGTAGACGCCCAGCACGCCCGCCAGGTACAGGTACCGCCAGGGCCGCACGATCAGGTAGGTGAGCACCCCGACCACCCCGGCGAGCGCGTAGCTGACGCCGTAGTCGAGCGTGTACACGGCCCGGGGCGCGGCGAGGCCCCGGTGGATCGCCCAGCCCAGTACGCCCTCGCTGAGGTAGGTCGCCCCGACGTGCGCCAGCACCACCACCGAGAACCAGCGCAGCGTGCCGAGCCAGCGCTCGACGGGCACGTGGAACAGGTTGTAGAGCACGAAGTAGCCCAGCCAGCCGCCGCCCGCGATCCACAGCGCGCTGCTCACCAGCGCCCGGACCGGCGAGACCTGGAGGTGGTGCAGATTGGTCGAGCGCCGTTCCAGGATGCGGTCGGCGGTGGCCGGGTCGACGTGCCGGATCACCACGGTGGTGACCAGCAGGATCGCCAGCCAGATGAAACTGCCCGGGGCGCTGCGGACG
>NZ_JAFLNG010000506.1 GCF_017427025.1 Streptomyces sp. FH025 | reverse complement strand
ACCTTCGTCTCGGCGGTACGCTACCCCCGAAGGTCTGTTCATTGAACCCACTGCGGGCGTGGACTACGCTGGCCCGCATGGCGCTGGGAACCGACTACGAACTGCAGGACTGCGCGCTGGCCCGCGCGCTGGAGGTGGTCGGCGAGCGCTGGAGCCTGCTGATCGTGCGCGACGCGTTCTACGGCGTGCAGCGGTTCAACGACTTCCTCGCCCACCTCGGCATCCCGCGCGCCGTCCTCACCGCGCGCCTCAACGCCCTCGTCGCGGCCGGGGTGCTGCGCAAGGAGCCGTACCAGCAGGCGCCGCTGCGCCACGGCTACCTACTCACCGAGGCCGGCCTCGAACTCTGGAGCCCGCTCTACCAGCTGAGCCGCTGGGGTGGCAGGCACGCCACCGAGGGCCCGTACCACCTGTTCGCGCACGCCGCCTGCGGCACCGACCTGGACGTCTTCGGCGCCTGCCCGAAGTGCGGCGGCGCCCCCGTCCCGCCGACCGGGGTCACCATGCGTCCCAACCCCGCCCGCACCGGCGGCCGCCGCGACGACCCGGTCTCCCGCGCTATGGTCCGTCCGCGCCCGCTGCTCGAACCGATCGCCTCGGCGGCTCCGGCCGCGTAGTCACCCCGGGCCTCCCGCGCGCCGCCCGTGCGCCGACGAGGCCGTCGGCGGGTCGCCGACGGCCTCGCGGGAGCGGTGGTCAGGAGTGGAAGTTCACCTCGGGGTTGGCGGCGGTCGGGCCGTCGAGGAGCGGCTGGTCGACGCCCTTCAGCTGGAGGTCGAAGAAGGCGCCGACGTACCGCCGGGTGAGCTCGATGGCGCGCGCCCCGGACACGGTGGTGCCGTCCGGCTGGGGGACGCCGAGCTTCTCCAGGAACAGCGGGTAGTCGGTGAAGCTGCCATGGTTGGTGCCGTCGAAGGTCAGCCACCGCTTCCAGCCGTCGAGCCGGGCCCAGTTCTCGGTCCAGTTGGTGTCCTCGCCCTCGCCGGGCAGATGGTGGCCGACCATCAGGAACGGCTTGCCGCCGAGGCCGGAATCCGGCACCGGGTAGTCCATGCCGCCGTCCAGGTCCACCCCGGCCCGGATCCGGTCATCGGTGACCAGGGCCGGGACGCTGGCCGCGCCGCCCGCCGAGTGCCCGGCCATGCCGATCCGGTCGCGGTCGATCATGCGGGCGTAGCGCCAGGCCGGGTGGGGGCGGTCGGTCAGTTGGTCGATGACGAAGGAGACGTCCTTCGCCCGGCCCTCGTCCACCCGCTTGAAGTCCTTGTCCGTGAGCTTGCCGCACATCACACAGGGCAGCGTCTGCCCGTCCGGGAAGGTGGTGCCGCTGTTCTCGTAGGTGTGGTCGACCAGCGCGACGACGTACCCGTGACTGGTCAGGTCCTCGGCGAGGCTGGTGAGCGAGGCGCGGGGCATGGTGAAGCCGGGCGACAGCACCACCAGCGGGTAGTGCCCGCCCTGCGGGCGCGCGCCGGATTCCGACCAGGTCCGGGTGTTGGTGACGGATTCGGTCGGGATGGCGTTGCCGGCGAGCTTCAGGTCCAGCAGCATCCGGGCGGCCGCGGCGGTCATGTACGGGGCCGGGGTGCCCGTCCCGGCGTGCGCCGGGTAGTACATCGTGACCATCAGCTGGCGCGGTCCGGCGGACGGGACCCACGGGTCCGGACGGTTCCGGTCGACCAGGTGCAGGACCTCCTGCCCGACCGCGTACGGCCCGGTCGGGCGCGGCAGTTCGACGTGCAGGGCGCTCGGGGCGGTGGTCGCGGCACCGGCCGCGGCACCGGCCGTGGCGGCGGGTGCGGCCAGGGCCGGCGCGGCGGCGGCGGACAGAGGCAGCGCGAGCAGCAGTGCTGCCGCGGCGGCAGTGGTGCGAATTCGGCTCATGCGGCCGACGGTAGGCCGGTGGTTGGGGAGTTGACGTCCGCTCAGCGGCGTATTCGCCCCCTCCGGGATGGGCCCGTGAACACCCTAGGGGGGCGTGGGATCGGCGGGCGGGATCAGTCGACGGCCTCCAGGATCGTGGCGTTGGCGAGGCCGCCGGCCTCGCACATGGTCTGGAGTGCGAACCGGCCGCCGCTGCGGCGAAGTTCGTGCACCAGGGTGGTCATCAGCCGGGTGCCGCTGGCTCCGAGCGGGTGGCCGAGGGCGATCGCGCCGCCGTTGACGTTGAGCCGGGCCGGGTCGGCCCCCGTCTCCTGCAACCAGGCCAGGACCACGCTGGCGAAGGCCTCGTTCACCTCGAACAGGTCGATGTCGGCAAGCGAGAGGCCCGAGCGGCGCAGCACCTTCTCGGTCGCGGGCAGGACGCCGGTGAGCATCAGCAGAGGGTCCGAGCCGGTGACCGCGAAGGAGTGCAGCCGGGCCAGCGGGCGCAGGCCGAGCCGGGCGGCCGTCTCGCTGCTGGTGATCAGGACGGCGGAGGCGCCGTCGTTGATCGGGCTGCTGTTGCCCGCCGTCACCGACCAGTCGATCTGCGGGAAGCGCTCCGTGAAGGCCGGGTCGGCGAAGGCCGGACGCAGCCCCGCCAGCACCTCGGGCGTGGTGCCCGGACGCACCGACTCGTCCATGGCCACCAGCCCCGTCGGCGTCGGCACCGGGACCAGCTCGTCGGCGAACCGGCCCTCCGCGTGCGCCCGGGCCGCCTTGGCGTGCGAACCGGTCGCGAACTCGTCCATCACCTCCCGGGAGAGCGACCACTTGGCGGCGATCAGTTCGGCACTGACCCCCTGCGGGACCAGTCCGCCCGGGTAGCGGGCCGCGACCGAGGCGCCGAACGGGTCCGCCCCCGGCGGCACGTTGGACCACATCGGCACCCGGCTCATCGACTCGATCCCGCACGCCACCACCACGTCGTACGCCCCGGCGATCACCCCCTGCGCCGCGAAGTGCACGGCCTGCTGGGAGGAGCCGCACTGCCGGTCGACGGTGGTCGCCGGTACGGACTCCGGGAATCCGGCCGCCAGCCAGGCGTTGCGGGTGGTGTTCATCGCCTGCTCGCCGACCTGGTCGACGCAGCCGCCGATCACGTCGTCGACCAGGGCCGGGTCGATCCCGCTGCGCCCGATCAGGGCCTGGAGGGTGTGGGAGAGCAGCTCGACCGGGTGGACGCCCGAAAGCGCGCCTCCTGGCTTGCCCTTCCCGATGGGTGTGCGGACGGCTTCGACGATCACGGCATCGCGCATGGCTGGCCGCCTCTCCTTTGAGGGTCGTTGGAAAAGCAAACCCACTATAGGTTCGTGAGTTTGGAAATCCAACCCTCTAGAGGCTCCGGGCTCGCACCTCCGCCAGGAAGTCGGCCGCCGCACGGGCATTGGGCACCGGGAAGGTGAGCGGCAGCCCGGCCGAATACGTCCGGATCTCCAGCTCCCCGAGGCCGGACGCCCGGGCCGACTGCACCTCCTCCCACCGGTAGGCCTCCGTCACGGCCAGCGGATGCGGCGGCCGGTGCACCAGCCCGCCGGCCGTCACCGTCAGCCGCCCCCGGGCGAACCGGACGCTCCCCTCGGTGCGCAGTGTCTCGTGCAGGGCGGCGCGCAGGCCGGGGGAGAGGCGCGCGTCCACCTCCCGCAGCAGCTCCTCCAGGCCGCGCAGCCGTGCCAGCACCAGCGGATCCTCCGCACCGGTCGGCCATATTCGGCCCTGCTCGCCCTCCCCGCGCCGCCCGGCGGGGGAGTACTCGCTGGCCTCCAGTGCCGCCCAGGGCAGCAGCCGCTCGCCACCGTCCGCGCCGACGAGCGCCAATCCGCCCTCGTGGACCCGGACGGACCGCAGACCGGACGTGGGTCGCAGCCACCCGTACCCGCTGGTGGCCACCACCGCCACCGCCGCCACCACCGGCGCGGGCCACCACTCGCCGAGCGCCAGGCAGACCGCCACCGCCAGGACCGCCGCCCCGGCGTCCAGCCAGGCCCGCGCCCGCCAGGACAGCGGCCGGAAGCGTCGGTGCACCCGCACCACTCTCCCGAGCGGCCCGGCCAGCCCGTCCGACCCGGCGGACCCGCGCCGAGCCGCGCCGCTCTCCGCGAGCGACCGCGCCCACGCCGGCGACCACACCATCGCCACTTCGGCCTCCTTGCATTCACCGGTCTCCCCAACCGGAACCGCGACTGTTGGATCACCAGGATCGACCGTCCGCCGCCTCCGCGAACAGTGCCAATCGACACCCTTTGGCCCGAAACGGCCGCACCGTGACCGGGATCAGGGTGTGCCTTTCGGCCTAGAAGGGCCATCGGAGGACCGGAGGACTCCCGCCCGACGGCCGCGGGGGCCCCAGTGGCCCGGGTTCCGGTCGTACGTGACCCGGGTTCCGGCGGCATCGGAGGTGCGGTCAGGCCGCGGTGTGCGCCCGAACCCGCGGAGCCCGAGTACGGCGAGCCCTTCGACACCGAGGCGTGGCCGAGGCAGTGGCGGGCGATGGCGCCGGAGCGGAGGACGGCTGTCGATGAGGGGCCGTGGACGCTCTCGGCGTGGCTGTACCACTTCGACCCGATTGGGGAAGGAACGGGTGACGATCGCAGCTGGTGGTGGTGGCACGCGGGAACCGATGAGTCGGGCGGCTGGGTGCGAGTGGCCACCACCGGCCGGCCGTTCGGCAGCGGTTCGCCGCCCCGGCCGATCGAGGCCGGCGGCGGTACGGATCTCGTCCACGGGCCCTGAGGATCGAGCCCGGCGCGCGACGGAATCGTCTGCCCGGGAACGCGCTCATCCGCCGCCACCGCTCCCACGGACGTACGCCCCACCGCGCTCGGCGAAGTGCGGGCACCACGGCGTGGCACCCGAGGCCGAAGCCGAAGCGCAGTGGGGCGGGGCGGAGCGGACCGTCAGCAGCTCAGGCTGCCCCCGGGCACGGTGCCGAGGAGCTGCACGAAGCTCTGGTACAGGCTGATCCGGTGCTGCATCTGCGCGGTGTTGTTGCCGTTGCACTCCAGCGAGCCGTTGATGCTGCGGATCGTCTCGCCGAAGCCGCGCCCGTTGACCATCGCGTCGTGCGCGGTCATGGTGCCCGGACCGTTCTGGGTGTTCCAGTACCAGAGGCCGGTCTTCCAGGCCACCGCCGGATCGGTCTGCACCAGGTTCGGATTGTTCAGCAGGTCGATGCCGAGCGCGTCGCCCGCCGCCTTGTAGTTGAAGTTCCAGCTGAGCTGGATCGGCCCGCGCCCGTAGTACGCGGCCTGCCCGGCCGGGCACCCGTACGGCTGCGAAGCGTCGCAGTAGTACGGGTAGTTGGAGGTGTTCTGCTCGACCACGTACACCAGTCCACCGGTCTCGTGACTGACGTTGGCGAGGAAGGCCGCGGCCTCCTGGAGCCGGACGGTGTCACTGCCGGTGGTCGCGAAGCCCGGGTACGCGCGGGTCGCGTCGAGCAGACCCTGGTAGGTGTAGAACGGGTTCCGGTTCGGGAACATCTGGTCGAACTGGGCCTGGCTGACCGGGAATCCGCCCGGAACGGGGGTCGTCGGGGTCGGGGTCGGCGTCGGTGTGGGCGTGGGCGTCGGGTCGGTGGGCCCGCCGCAGGGGCCCTGGTCGGCCCAGACCCCGGAGCCGCCGGTGCTCGGGGGCTCGTTCTGGGTCCACCACTTGGCGGCCCAGTTGTGCCCGTTGTACGAGACGGACGCGCCGCCGGTGTACACGGCGGTGGCGTTCCACGGCGTGCCGCAGGCGGCCGCGCTGGCGGAGGCCGGGAGGAGCACCGCGAGCGCGAGTGCCGTCACCGCGGCGGAGAGCAGCGCGAGCAGGCGTTTGGTTGACACGTCATCACCCCTTGTGCGGTGGGGGCC
>NZ_JAFLNG010000505.1 GCF_017427025.1 Streptomyces sp. FH025 | reverse complement strand
AGGTCGTTGTCCGGCAGCAGGACGGGCAGCAGCACCCGCACCCCGCGCGCCCGCAGCGAGTCCAGCAGCGGCCCCGTCCCCGGCTCCGCGCCCACCGAGACGTACGCGGCCACCGTGGCCCCCGGCCCGGCCAGCTCTCCGGCGTGCCCGGCCAGCGCGTCCGCCGCCGCCGTACGCCCCTCGGCGGAGAGTTCACGGCGCCGGGTCAACAGCCGTGTCCTCAGGTCGCCCTTCTCGTTGTGCACTGGATCCTCCACGTCCGCCATGTCCTCCACGTCCGAAAACCCCCGAAAACCCCCGGAAACCGCCGGAAACCGCCGGAAACCCGTTCGAGCACCGTCGACGCGCAGAGCCTGACACGTGAAAGGGCGCCCCGATTGTCCACCCCGCTCCTGGTCCAGGCCCTGGCCGCGCTGAGCGCCCCCGCGCTGGCAGGCGCCACCGCACTCGGGCTGCGCGCGCGCCGGGAGCGGGCCGAGGCCGCCGCCGGCCGGGAGCGGCTGCACACGCGGATCGCCGAACTGGAGGAGCGCTGCGCCGAGCTGGAGCGCACCGCCTCCTGCGACCCGCTCACCGGCGTGTGGAACTACCGCCACCTCCAGCTCACCCTGGACCGGGAGATCGAACGGGCCCGCCGCGCCGAGCACACCGAGCAGGCCGACGGGCCGCGCCCGCTGGCCGTCCTGCTGCTGGAGATCGCCGGCTTCGACGCGGTCATCGCCGAGCACGGCCGCGCCCGCGCCAACGCGATACTGCGCGACCTCGCCCAGCGGCTCGCGATGGAGATCCGCCGCGCCGACACCCTGGGCCGCTACAGCGGCGAGGAGTTCCTGGTGCTGCTGCCGGACACCGGGGCCGAGGGCGCCGTCCAGGTCGCCGAGCGGCTGGTCTGGTCGGTCCGCCGGCACCTGCTGCTCGACTGGTCCTCCGGCACCCGCGAGTCCCGGCCGGCCCGCGGCAACGGCCTCACCGCCGCGGCCGGCATCGCCGTCCTGCCCGAGGACGGCACCCACGCCGCCGTCCTGCTGCGCGCCGCCGACGCCGCGCTGGCCGAGGCCAGGACGGCCGGCGGCGACTGCTGGCGGACCGCCCCGCGGCCCGGCCGGCCCGCCGCCGGACAGCCGGAGCCGGACGGCGGCACGGGCCCGGAGCTGCCCACTTCCGCCCCGGAGGAGCGGCCGACTGCCGAACGTGACCGTTCGGAAAAGCCGGGTAGTCTGTCGGGCTGTACCGGCGGGGACCCGTTCGCCCGGCCGGTTGCTGCCCATACGCCCGCCACCGTGGCCGTGCCCCGCGACGTGCTGTCATAGCCGCCCGACCGCTCTCGACCGCGCTCGGCCGGGCGAAAACATGCCTGAGTAAGGTAAACGCATGACGACGACCACCTCCCGAATTCCGGTAACCAAGGCCGTGGTACCCGCGGCCGGACTGGGCACCCGCTTCCTCCCGGCGACCAAGGCCACCCCGAAGGAGATGTTGCCGGTCGTCGACAAGCCGGCCATCCAGTACGTCGTCGAGGAGGCCTCCTCCGCGGGACTGTCCGACATACTGATGGTCACCGGCCGCAACAAGCGCGCGCTGGAGGACCACTTCGACCGGGCCTACGAGCTGGAGGAGCTGCTGGTCCGCAAGGGCGACGAGGACCGCCTGCGCCGGGTCCGCGAGTCCGTCGAGCTGGCCAACATGCACTACGTCCGCCAGGGCGACCCGAAGGGCCTCGGCCACGCCGTCTCGGTCGCCGAGCAGCACGTCGCCGGCCAGCCCTTCGCCGTCCTGCTCGGTGACGACCTGATCGACCCGCGCGACCCGCTGCTCTCCCGCATGATCGAGGTGCAGCAGGAGCTCGGCGGCTCGGTCGTCGCCCTCATGGAGGTCGACCCCTCCCAGATCCACCTCTACGGCTGCGCCGCCGTCAAGGCGAACGGCTTCGGCGACGACGTCTTCCAGGTGACCGACCTGGTCGAGAAGCCCGAGCCGGGCGAGGCCCCCTCCAACTACGCCGTCATCGGCCGCTACGTCCTCGACCCGCTGGTCTTCGACGTGCTGCGCGAGACCCCGCCCGGCCGCGGCGGCGAGATCCAGCTCACCGACGCCCTGCGCGAGCTGACCAACCGCGAGCCGGAGGCCGGCGGCCAGGTGCACGGCGTGCTCTTCAAGGGCCGCCGCTACGACACCGGCGACCGCGCCGACTACCTGCGCGCTATCGTCCGACTGGCCGCCGAGCGCGAGGACCTCGGCCCGGAGTTCCGCTCCTGGCTGCGCGAGTTCGTCGCCTCCGAGCTGCAGGACTGACCCCACGACAGAGCACGACAGAGAGCGAGCCGCCGATGACCGGGTCCACCGAGCACAGCACCACCCCCGCAGCCCGCTGCGAAGGGTCCGTGGACCGGGCACCGGCGGCTCCTCGGCTCTGGACGGTGGACGAGCACCTCGCCGACGTGCTGGCCGCGGTCGCCCCGCTGCCCGCGATCGAGCTCGGGCTGCTCGACGCCCAGGGCTGCCGGCTCGACGAGGACGTGGTCGCCGACGGCGACCTGCCGGCCTTCGACAACAGCTCGATGGACGGCTACGCCCTCCGCACCGCCGACACCGACGGCGCCACCGAGGCCTACCCCTCGGTGCTGTCGGTGGTCGGCGACATCGCCGCCGGCGCCGGTGAACTGCCCAAGGTCGGCCCCGGCCAGGCCGCCCGGATCATGACCGGCGCCCCGTTGCCGCCCGGCGCCCAGGCCGTCGCCCCGGTCGAGTGGACCGACGGCGGCACCGGCACCGGGGCCGCCGCCGACGCGATGACCGCGGCGGTCGCCGACGAGGAGGTCCGGGTGCTGCGCCCGGTCGCCGAGGGCGCGCACATCCGCCGCCGCGGCAGCGACGTCGCGGCCGGCACCACCGTCCTGGAGGCCGGCACCCGGCTCGGCCCCACCCAGCTCGGGCTGCTCGCCGCGATCGGCAGGGCCACCGTGAAGGTCCGCCCGCGCCCCCGGGTGGTGGTGCTCTCCACCGGCAGCGAGCTGGTCCAGCCCGGCGAGCCGGTCGAGCCCGGGCAGATCGCCGACTCCAACAGCTTCACCCTCACCGCGGCCGCCCAGGAGGCCGGCGCCATCGCCTACCGGGTCGGCGCCGTCCCGGACGACGCCGACCGGCTGCGCGCCGTCCTGGAGGACCAGCTCGGCCGGGCCGACCTGATCGTCACCAGCGGCGGGGTCAGCGTCGGCGCGTACGACGTGGTCAAGGAGGTCTTCGAGTCCTACGGGGGCGTTGACTTCCGCAGGCTCCGGATGCAGCCCGGCAAGCCGCAGGGCTTCGGCCGGATCGGCGGCGAGGCCGCGGTGCCGCTGCTCGCCCTGCCCGGCAACCCGGTGAGCGCCTACATCTCCTTCGAGCTCTTCGTCCGCCCGGTCATCCGCACCATGCTCGGCGCCCCCGACGTCCACCGCCCGGTGGTGCGCGCGCTCTGCCCGTCCGCGCTGCGCTCCCCGGCCGGCCGCCGGCAGTTCCTGCGCGGCCGCTACTCGGCGGCGGACGGCACGGTCGAGCCGGTGGGCGGCGTCGACTCGCACCTGGTCGGCGCGCTGGCCCGGTCCAACTGCCTGATCACCGTCCCCGAGGACGTCACCGAGCTGCCCGCCGGCGGCGAGGTCGACGTGGTGCTGCTGGACTCCTGAGGCCGTCGGGGGTGAACGGGCGCGTCACCGGGGTCGGGGGAGGGGTACGGTAGCGCGGTATTCGACCTGCGCGCCCATGGAGTTACCCGTGACGACACCGAGCCCCGGCGACCGCCTCACCCACGTCGACGAGCAGGGCGCGGCCCGGATGGTCGACGTCTCCGAGAAGGCCGCCACCGCGCGCACCGCCGTCGCCGCCGGGCGGGTCAGGGTCTCCCCGAAGGTGGTCGAGCTGCTGCGCGGCGAGGGCGTGCCCAAGGGCGACGCCCTCGCGGTGGCTCGGATCGCCGGGATCATGGGCGCCAAGCGGACCCCGGACCTGATCCCGCTCTGCCACCCGATCGCGGTCTCCGGCGTCAAGGTCGACCTCGCCGTCGCGGACGACGCGGTCGAGATCACCGCCACGGTGAAGACCGCCGACCGCACCGGCGTCGAGATGGAGGCGCTGACCTCGGTGACGGTCGCCGCGCTGACCGTGATCGACATGGTCAAGGCGGTGGACAAGGGTGCCACGATCGAGTCCGTCCGGGTGCTCAGCAAGACCGGCGGCAAGAGCGGCGACTGGTTCGCGCCGGAGGTCTCCGAATGAAAGCGCTGGCCGTCACCGTCTCCAACCGCGCCTCGGCCGGGGTCTACGAGGACAAGGGCGGACCGCTGCTGGTGGCCGGCCTGACCGCGATGGGCTTCACCGCCGACGGCCCCCGGGTCGTCCCGGACGGCGAACCGGTGGAGGCCGTCCTGCGCGAGGCCGTCGCGGCCGGGTACGACGTCGTGCTGACCACCGGCGGCACCGGCATCTCGCCGACGGACCTCACCCCCGAGATGACCGCCCGGGTGATCGACCGCCCGATCCCCGGCATCGCCGAGGCCATCCGCGCGTACGGCCGCGACAAGGTGCCGACCGCGGCGCTCTCCCGAGGGCTCGCCGGGACCGCCGGACGCACCCTGATCGTCAACCTGCCGGGCTCGACCGGCGGCGTCAGGGACGGCCTGGCCGTCCTGGAGCCGCTGCTCGCCCACGCCGTCGACCAGCTCGGCGGCGGGGACCACCCCCGGCCCGACGCACCCACCTCCGGGAGCGCGCACTGAACGCCGGCTGGCCGGTGGAACTCCACGAGGGGGAGGTCACGCTGCGCCCGATCCGGGCCCGTGACCAGCGCGAGTGGCAGGAGGTGAGCCGCCGCAACCGGGACTGGCTGCGCCGCTGGGAGGCCACCGTGCCGCCCGGCCCGGCGGGCCACGCCGCCGGCCCCCGCCCGACGTACCGGCAGATGGTCCGCTTCCTGCGCGGCGAGGCCTCGGCCGGCCGGATGCTGCCCTTCGTCGTGCTCTACAAGGGCCAGCTGGTCGGCCAGTTGACGGTCGGCGGGATCACCTGGGGCTCGATGTGCTCGGCCAACGTCGGGTACTGGATCGACGAGGCGGTGGCCGGCCGGGGCATCATGCCGACGGCCGTGGCGCTTTCGGTGAACTACTGCTTCCGCACGCTCGGACTGCACCGGATCGAGGTCTGCATCCGCCCCGAGAACCGTCCGAGCCGACGGGTGGTGGAAAAGCTCGGCTTCCGCTCGGAGGGAATCCGCCCGCGCTATCTCCACATCGACGGCGACTGGCGGGACCACATGGTCTACGCCCTGACCGACGAGGAGGTCCCGGAGGGGATGCTGGAGCGTTGGCGGGCGATCAGTTCAGGTCGCGAGCCGGGTAATTGAATATATGTTCGAAAGAAATATCGATATGGCATCGACCCGATGGCGGACCGTCACAAATACCGGCAAAATAGTCGGAGAATCAGCTTGATCACACGACACGCCGCGCCAAATTGCTGCCACGCCTTCCCCACCGCCCGTACGGTGTGAATCGTGAGCAGTAGCGGCCTTATCTACGCCGTCATCGTAGGGGCCTGGGCCGCCTATCTGGTGCCGATGTGGCTCCGCAGGCAGGACGAACTCAACGAGGCGCGCCCGACGGAGCGCTTCAGCACCGCCATCCGCCTGCTGGCCGGGCGTTCGGCGCTGGAGCGACGGGCAGCCCGGGCCCTGGGCGACGAACCGCGTGACGACGAGCACAGCAAGGACGGTCCTCCCGGACGGGACGGGGCCGCCTCCGGCGATCCCGCCGAACGGGAGTCC
>NZ_JAFLNG010000504.1 GCF_017427025.1 Streptomyces sp. FH025 | reverse complement strand
GGCGGCAGACGGCGTCGCTGGTGTCGGGCGAGCCGAGGGTCCAGCCGCCGCCGAACAGGTAGAGCAGGGCGGGCAGTCGGCGTCCGGGCGGTTCGGGCCGGTAGAGCCGCAGGGCGAGTTCGCCGCCGGGGCCCGGGATGCGGTGTTCCTCGACGGCGGCGACCGGTTCGGGGGTGCCGGCCGCGGCGCGGATGTCGGCGAGGTCGGCGGCGCGGGCCTCGGCGAGGGTGAGGGTGTAGAGCGGCGGGGCGCCGCTGCTCGCGCGGTGGGCGCGCACGGCCTCGGCCTGGGGGTGGAGGGGCATGGGAGGAGGTCCGTTCGGTTCTCTTCGGTGCGGCGGGCTCTCACGCTCTGGCGGGCTCGCGCTCTAACGGTCGGCCTCGACGTAGATGGTCTCGTCGGTGCGGAAGGCCGTGTCGAGGTCGGCGACGTCCGGGCGGAGGCCCTGGCGGTAGGCGCAGTGGCGGATCTGCTCGGGCGTGAATCCGGCCAGGGTGAGGACGTGGCGCAGCTCGTCCAGGTCGTAGATCCACTGGTGGCCGAAGTGCCGGAAGATCTGGTTGACGAGGAAGGCCGGGCGGTCGGGCATCGGCGGGCCGAAGCCGAGGGTGGTGAGGCGGCGGCGGTGCTTGGCGAGGAAGCCGTCGCCGGTGGCGTAGCCGACCAGGTACCGGGCGAGGTCGGGGGTGGTGAGGCGCAGGACGCCGCCGGGGCGTAGGACCCGGCGGGCCTCGCGCAGCCAGCCGACCGCGACGGGCAGGGTCACGTGCTCGATGAGGTGCTCGGCGTAGACCCAGTCGACGCTGGCGTCGGCGAAGGGCAGTGGTTCGGAGATGTCGAGCCGGGTGAACCAGCGGTCGCCGTCGACGCGGTACAGGGTGCCGGGTTCGGTGGCGGCGACGGGGCTGCGCAGGGTGGCGAGGTCGGTGCCGAGGCCCTCCGGATGGGCGGTCCGGAAGGCGGCAAACTCGATTCCGGTGATGCCGAGTTCACGGAAGTCGGTGTGGTCGTGCGGCAGGGCGCCGGGGCGTGCTTCGAGCTGGTCGCAGGTGGCGACCAGCTCGCTGAAGGCGTCCAGGCGGGTGGCCAGGGTGTCCGGGTCGTCCCAGTCCCAGCCGGGGAACCGTTCGGTCGGTGCATTCGGTTCGGTCTGTTTCATCGGTGCGGTCTGTTCGGTCATCGGTCTCTCTCTGGTGAACGTGGCACGGGAGCCGCGCGGTTCAGCGGTTTGGCGGTTCGGTGGTTCAGTGGTGTTCAGCGCTTCAGCGGTTCAACGGTTCAGCGGTTCAGGCGGTCGGCCAGGGCGCGAGGACGCCGCGGTCCAGGTCGGCGAGCCGGGGGCGGCCCAACAGGGCCATGGTGTGCTCCAGTTCCTCGCGCAGCAGGTCGAGCACCCGGTGCACGCCGGCCTCGCCCTCGGTGGCGAGGCCCCAGAGGGCGGGGCGGCCGACCAGGGCGGCGCGGGCGCCGAGGGCGAGGGCGACGGCGATGTCGGCGCCGGTGCGCACGCCGCCGTCGAACAGCACCGGCAGTTCGGCGGGGACCGCTTCGACCACGTCCGGTAGCGCGGCCAGGGCGGGTAGGGCTCCGTCGAGTTGGCGGCCGCCGTGGTTGGAGACGAGGACGGCGTCCACACCGTGCTCGACGGCCAGCCGGGCGTCCTCGGCGGTGAGGATGCCCTTGAGGACCAGCGGCAGCCGGGTGCGTTCGCGCAGCCAGGCGAGGTCGGACCAGCTCAGGGTGGGGTCGAACTGTTCCCGAGCGTGGTCGGCGATGCCCGAACCGCCGTCCGTGGCACGGTGGCTGGCGGCCATCAGGGCCGGGTCGAGGTTGACGGCGCGGATGGCGGGCGGGATGGCGAAGCCGTTGCGCAGGTCGCGCAGCCGGCGGCCGATCCGCGGGGCGTCGACGGTCAGCATCAGGGCGTGGAAGCCGGCCGCCTCCGCGCGTTCCACCAGGGCGGCCAGGGCGGCGCGTTGGCGCAGCCAGTACAGCTGGAGCCAGAGCGGTCCGGTGGCGGCCGCGGCGATCTCCTCCAGGGTGCGGCTCGCGAACATCCCGGCGACGAGCAGCGCTCCGGCCTTTCCGGCGGCGCGCGCGGTGGCGGTCTCGCCCTCCGGGTCGACCAGTCGGTGGTAGGCCATCGGGGCGATTCCCAGCGGGAGTTCGAGCTGCCCGCCGAGCAGGTTCATCCCGGTGGCGCAGGCCGATACGTCGACCATGGTGCGTGGGCGGAGCGCATAGCGTTCGAACATCTTCCGGTTCGCCGCCAGGGTGCGTTCCGCACCGCTGCCGCCTTCGATGAAGTCCCAGATTTCCGGGGGAAGTCGGTCGCGCGCCGCGCGCTCGATCCCGGCCAGCGTGAGTGCTCCCACGGGCATCCTCGTTCCAGGACCGCCACGCTCGGGCCAGTCCCGGTTGGGCAGCGTAGGAGCAACAACCACATTGGTATAGACCTTGATTTGACCAAACGTCTGTGCCATGGTCTGGCCACGGAATTGACCGTATTGGTCGCGAACGACGCCCATGGCGTCCATGTCAAATCCCCCTGACTTGTGTGGAGCCGTGTTGACCGGCTTTTCCCCCTCTGCGCTTCCGCATTTCCCGCCGCCGCACGCCGACGCCCCGCAGGACTGGGTCGACCGGTCGCTGCTGGCCGGCCCGGGCGGCGAGGAGTGCCTGCACTTCGGCGCGCCGCTCGACCGGGACGCCCTGCGCGCCCTGGTCGAGGAGCAGTCTCTCAGGCTGGCGGCCGCCGGGCTCGGGTCCGGCGGGACGGCGGCGCTACGACTGCCGCCGTCGGTGGCCTTCGTCACCGTGCTGCTGGCCTGCTGGCGGCTCGGCGCCCAAGTCTCGCTGCTCGACCACCGGTTGACCGACCATGAGGTGGACGCGGCGGTGGCGCGGCTGGCCCCGCAGGTGCTGGTAGGCTCCGCCCACCGGTCGGCGGCGGCGCTGCGCGGCTTCTCCGAGGTGGAGCCGGTGGCCGTTCCGCGGTCGGACGGTCTCCCGGCCCGCACCGGGCACGCGCTGATCCAGCTCAGCTCCGGCTCCACCGGGCCGGCCAAGGTCATCGCCCGGACGGCCTCCGATCTGCTGCGCGAACTCGATTGCTACCGAAGGCTGGTGGATTTCCCCGGCGAGGGCGAGCAGGTCGTCCTGCTCTCTTCGGTGGTGCACGTGCTCGGGCTGGTCGGCGGGCTGCTCAACGGCCTGCACTCCCGCGCCGCGCTCACCGTGCCGGAGCGGATGACGGCGGCGGGCATCCTCGCCGCGGTCGCCGCGAGCGACCGGCCGACCACGATCGTCGGGGTTCCCTTCCACGCCGAAATGCTGGCGGGGGTGGCCGCTCTCCCGGCGCTGCCGAACCTGCGGCGGATGGTCGTGGCGGGCGAGCTGCTCCGCCCGGGGCTGCCCGCGCTGTTCACCGAACGCTACGGCGTCCCGCTCGGCACCATGTACGGCATGACCGAGACCGGGGTCATCGCCACCGACCTCGACGGCACCCTGCACCCCGCCAAGCGGCCGGTCCACGGCATGGAACTGCGCCTCGTCAAGGGTGAGTTGCAGCTCGGCGCGGCCTCCTCCCCGTACCCGGGGCTGGACGATCCGAGCCGCTGGTCGGACGGCTGGCTGCACACCCGCGACGCGGCCGAGCTGGACGGGGACACCGGCCTGATCACCGTGCTCGGCCGGCTCGACTCCCAGGTGTCGATCGGCGGGCTGAAGGTCGACCTCACCGAGGTCGAGCAGACGCTCACCGCGCTGCCGGAGATCCACGAGGCCGTGGTGGTCTTCGACGGCGAGGCGATCGAGGCCTACCTGGCCACCGAGGCCGAGGCCGACCTCTCCCTCGTCCGGGACGGGCTGGCCCGCCGCCTGGCCGCCTACAAGCGGCCGCGTCGGCTGGTCCTCCTCCCCCGGCTCCCCCGCACCGCCACCGGAAAGCTGCTGCGCGACCCGGCCGCCCTGCGCGACACCGCCGCGGCCGCCACGCGCTGACCGGACGCGCCGGAACCCGCCTTCACCGAACAACCCCCGAAAACACCTGAACAGCCCCTGAGCAACCCCCGAGCGACCCCGACAAGGAGCCACCACCATGCAGGACCGCATCCGCGCGTTCGTCCTGGCCGCCCTCACCGAGATGCAGTACGACGTCTCCGAGGTCACCGGGGACACCGACCTCGGCCCGGCCGGGCTGGACCTCGAATCGCTCGCGCTGGCCGAGCTGTCGGTGCAGATCGAGGACGAGTTCGGGATCAAGTTCGACCTGGACGAGATGGAGACCACGGCCATGATGACGCTCGACGAGTTCACCGCCGACGTCGTCAAGCGGATCGAAGCCCTCCCCGCCACCACCGGCAGCGCGGCGTGAGCGACTCCGCCCGCACCTCCGCGGCCCCTCCCGAGGCCCTCCCCGACCGGGCCGAGGTCCTGACCATGCTGGCGGCGTTCGGGCAGCGCGCCGTGGAGGCCGTTCCCGAGGAGCTCGGCTCACTCGAACTCACGTGGCTCATCGCCGAGTTCGAGCAACGCTACGGCATCCAGGTGGATCTGGACGACGAGCGCTTCGGCGCCGTGCGGACGGTCGACGACGCCACCGGGCTGCTGCGCGCGGCCGTCCTCGCCGAGCGCGCGGACACCCGGCCGTGACCGCCTCCACCCCCATCGGCTCCGGACCGCCCGCCGGGCGGGCGGCGGCGGTGCCGACCGGACCGGCCGCCATCCGCCCGGTCGTCACCGGGGTCGGCGTCCTCAGCGCCGCCGGCCGCGGACTGACCGCGCTGACCGAGGCCACCGCCCACGGCAAGGCCGCGTTCGCCGAGGTCACCCGCTTCGACGTGACCGCCCGCCGCACCACCCGGGCCGCCCTGCTGCCCGCCGGTGTGCCGCTGGCCAGCACCTTTCCGCTGGCCAGGGCCGTGCTCGACGCGATCGGCCAAGCCTGCCGCCAGGCCGGGCTGACCGCCGCCGAAGGCGCCGGGATGCCCGTGCTGCTGGCCCTGCACAGCGACGAGCGCACCCGCGCCACCGCCGAGGCGGTGGCCGCCGGGGTCCGTCAGGGCTGGGGCGCGCCGGGCGTCACCCGGGTGTACACCAGTGCCTGCGTCGCGGCCGCGACCGCCGTCGCCGACGCCGCCGTCCTGGTCGCCACCGGGCGGCACGAACGCGTCCTGGTCGCGGCCGGGCACCTGGTCGAACCGGGCGTGTTCGCCGTCTTCGACGCCGGACGCGCGCTGGCCAGGGACGGCGAGCTGCGCCCGTTCAGCACCGGACGGACGGGCACCCTGCTCGCCGACGCGACCGCGGCCGTCGTGGTCGAGGCGGCACCCGACGCCGAGCGGCGGGGCGCCCCCGCGCTCGCCCGGCTGGCCGGCTGGGGCCGGACCGGGGACGCCCATCACGTCTGCCGCCCCGAGCCGGAGGGCACCGGAGTCACCCGGGCGATCGAGGCCGCGCTCACCCGCGCGGGCGTCACCCCCGCCGAGGTCGGCTACGTGAACGCCAACGGCACCGGCTCCACGCTGTCCGACCAGGCCGAAGCCACCGCCCTGCGCCGGGTGTTCGGCCCGCACACCGACCAACTGCCGGTCAGCTCCAGCAAGTCGGTGCACGGCCACGCCCTGGAGGCCACCGGGCTGCTCGAACTCGCCGTCACCATCGGAGCCCTGAACGACGGCCTGCTCCCGGTCAACGCCGGCTGGCTCGGCCCGGACCCGGCCGTCGGCCTGGACCTCGTCCTGGACGGCCCGCGCGCCGCCCACCCGCGCTACGCGCTCACCCTCAACTCCGCCTTCGGCGGCGCCAA
>NZ_JAFLNG010000503.1 GCF_017427025.1 Streptomyces sp. FH025 | reverse complement strand
GCCCTGGGCCGCGCCGAGGCCACCCTGCTGCTGCGCAACCGCACGGCCCTGTTCACCGCCCTGCTGCTGCCGCTGCTGCTGATCGTCACCCTGCACGGCGCGCTCGCCAAGCAGGCCGAGTCCAACCCGGGGCTGGACGTCGACTCGCTGCTGGTCTACGGCTCGGTCGGGATGATCCTGGGCTTCGTCGTGTACTACAACCTGACCACCGCGTACGTCGGACGGCGCGGCGAGCTGGTCCTCAAGCGGCTGCGCACCGGCGAGGCCCGGGACATCGAGATCCTGCTCGGCACCGCCGTCCCCTCGCTCACGCTCGGCCTGCTGATGGCCGCCCTGGTCGGGATCGGCGGCAGCCTCGGCCTGCACCTGGCCATGCCGGTCAACCCGCTGCTGATGCTGGCCGGCCTGGTGCTGGCGCTGGCCACCATGATCGCCCTGGCCGCGCTGTCCAGCGCCTTCACCAAGACCGTGGAGAGCGCGGGCATCACCACCCTGCCGGTCATGCTGATCATGCAGCTCGGCTCCGGACTGTTCATCCCGCTGGACGTCATGCCCGAGCAGCTGGCGAACATCTGCCGCCTGCTGCCCACCACCCCGGCCTTCCAGCTGATCCGCGTCGGCTGGTTCGGCACCGACGGCTCGGCCCCCGCGACCGACTTCCTCGGCTCCTGGGGCGCCGCCGGCTCGCACCTGGTCACCGGGACGATCTGGCTGGGCCTGGCGGTCTGGGGCGCGGTGCGCTACTTCCGCTGGGAGCCTCGCCGCTAAACGTACGGCCGGGATTCAGCAATAATCCGAAGGGCCGCCCCCAGATCGACCTCTGATATGAAGGCAGCACGCATGATCGTGGTCGAACTGGGGCGAAGAATTGAGAATGCGGTCACCGCACGACAGCTGGACGAGCCTGAGCAAGCCCCAACGCTCCGAGTTGTACCTCCGCTGGTCGCTGTACCTGATGGCACTGTTCCTGCCGGTGGGCGTGCTGCTCGCCGCGGGCGCCATCGCCCAGACCCCGGGGCAGGACACCACCGCCGTGATCCGGGTCTGCCTGGTCCTCGCCCTGGCCACCACCCTGGTCCTGCTGCGCGCCTACCGCACCGCACTCGACCACTACCTCCGCAAGAGCGGCGGTCAGATCCGCTGGATCGCCGTCTCCCTGGCCCTCCCGGTGGCCGGCTCCTGGGCCGTCCTGCTGCTCGGCCCCGGTACGACGGAGGGGCCGGGCGGCCCGCCGGCCACCATGACGGTCGTCGCCGAACTGCTCACCCTCTCCTTCGGCCCGACCTGTGTGGGGCTGTCCCCGCGCCTGGCCGCCGCCCTCGGGCTGGGCACCCTGCTGCTGGTCGGCCCCGCCGTCCTGCTGGCCGGG
This sequence comes from Streptomyces sp. FH025, assembly GCF_017427025.1. Lineage (GTDB taxonomy): Bacteria > Actinomycetota > Actinomycetes > Streptomycetales > Streptomycetaceae > Kitasatospora. The sequence goes on along the minus strand of NZ_JAFLNG010000503.1, from coordinate 4,441 downwards.
ACCAACCTCGCCACCACGACCGGCTTCCTGGTCGGTGTGGCGGTCACGATGACCCTCATCGGCGCCAGCTGCCGCAGCTTCGCCTGGCTCACCTCGGTGGTCTGGGAGCTGGACGCCGCCCGCGAGGCGCAGTCCCGGCTGGCCGTCGCCGAGGAGCGGCTGCGATTCTCCCGCGACCTGCACGACGTGATGGGCCGTAACCTCACCACCATCGCGCTGAAGAGCGAACTCGCCGTGCAACTCGCCAAGCGCGGGCGTCCGGAGGCCGCCGACCAGATGGCCGAGGTGCAGAAGATCGCCCAGGAGTCGCAGCGCGAGGTCCGGGACGTCATCCGCGGCTACCGCACCGCCGACCTGCACGCCGAGGCGATCGGCGCCCGCGCGGTGCTGCGCTCGGCCGACGTCGTCTGCGAGATCGACCTCGGCGAGGACGCCGACCGGCTGCCGGTCCCGGTGCAGTCGGTGCTCGGCTGGGTGATCCGCGAGGCCACCACCAACGTGCTGCGGCACAGCGAGGCCGCGCGCTGCCTGATCCGGCTCCGGCAGGAGGACGGACGGGCCGTGCTGGAGCTGGAGAATGACGGGGTGCCGGACGTGCCGTTCCCCTCCCAGGGCAGCGGCACCGGGCTGCGCGGCCTGCGCGAGCGGCTCGCCGCCCACGACGGCGAGCTGGCCGTCCCGACCGCCGAGGCGGGCACCTTCCGGATGCTCGCCACCGTCCCGCTGCCAGGCTGAGAGAGGCCGCCCGATGACCGAGAACACCGCGCCCGTCCGCGTCCTGCTCGCCGACGACGAGCACCTGATCCGGGGAGCGCTCGCCGCGCTGCTCTCGCTGGAGGACGACATCGAGGTGGTCGCCCAGGCCGGCTCGGGACCGGAGGCGCTGGCGATGGCCCAGTCGCACCGCCCGGACGTCGCGGTGCTGGACCTCCAGATGCCCGGCAAGGACGGCATCGAGGTGGCCACCGAGCTGCGCCGGCTGCTGCCGGACTGCCGCTGCATGATCGTCACCGGCCACGGCCGCCCCGGCTACCTCAAGCGGGCCCTGGAGGTCGGGGTGCGCGGCTTCCTGCCGAAGACCGTCTCGGCGGCGGACCTGGCCGGCATCATCCGCACCGTGCGCTCCGGCGGGCGGTACGTCGACCCGGAGCTGGCGGCGGACGCGATCAGCGCCGGGGAGACCCCGCTGACCCCGCGCGAGACGGACGTCCTGGAACTGGCCGCGGACGGCACGCCGATCGCGGACATCGCCGAGCGGGCCGCGCTGTCCCAGGGCACCGTGCGCAACTACCTGTCCTCGGCGGCCACCAAGCTGGGCGCGGAGAACCGGCACGCGGCGGTGCGGATCGCCCGCGAGCACGGCTGGATCTGAGGCCGTACCCGCGGGCGTCGCACGGGCGTCAGGCCCAGGTGGTGCCGGTCAGCCGCTCGTACACCTCGATGTACTTGGCCCGGGTCCGCTCGACGATCTCGGCCGGCAGCGCCGGCGGCGGCAGCTCGCCGTGGCGGTCCCAGCCGGAGTCCGGGGAGACCAGCCAGTCGCGGATCAGCTGCTTGTCGAAGGACGCCTGCGAGCGGCCCGGCTCGTACTCGTCGGCCGGCCAGTAGCGGGAGGAGTCCGGGGTGAGCACCTCGTCCCCGATCACCAGCTCGCCGTTCAGCAGGCCGAACTCGAACTTGGTGTCGGCCAGGATGATGCCGCGGTCGCGGGCGATGTCCCGGGCCCGGGAGTAGACGTCCAGGGTGGTGCGGCGCAGCTGGGCGGCCAGGTCGGCGCCGATGCGGCGGGCGGTCTCCTCGTAGGAGACGTTCTCGTCGTGCTCGCCGACCTCGGCCTTCAGCGCCGGGGTGTAGATCGGGGCGGGCAGCTCGGAGCTGTTCTCCAGGCCCTCCGGCAGGGCGATGCCGCAGACCGTCCGGCTCTCGTTGTACTCGGCCAGGCCGGAGCCGGCCAGGTAGCCGCGGGCGACCGCCTCGACCGGGACCATCTCCAGGCTGCGGCAGATCAGCGTGCGGCCCTTCCAGTCGGCGGGGGCGCCGGCCGGGAGCTCGGTGGAGATCACGTGGTTGGGGACGATGTCGGCGATCCGCTCGAACCACCACAGCGACAGCTGGGTGAGGATGCGCCCCTTGTCCGGGATCTCGTTCGGCAGCACCCAGTCGTGGGCCGACGTGCGGTCGCTGGCGACCATCACCAGCTCGCCCGATCCGGTGCGGTAGAGGTCGCGCACCTTGCCGGTGTGCAGGTGGACCAGGCCGGGTACCTGGACCGGCTCGGGCTTGGTGACAAATCCGCTCAAGGTGTCTCAGTCCTCAGGGGTCGTTCACGGGCGTGGGTACCGCGAAAGGGGAGGTCACTGCCCCCGCAGTCTTTCACGACCGCTGAACGTCAGTTCTTGCAGAGGCGGTCCAGCAGGTTGGCGGTGGCCCGCTGGATCCGCTCGTCGGTGAGTCCCGGGCGGCCCAGCGCGGGCGACCAGGCGAAGGTGCCGGCCGCGAAGACGTACGCGCCGCTGGGCGCCCGGTAGAGCGAGGTCTCCTGGTAGCGGGTGCGGCCGGTCAGGTCCTGGTACGGCGAGTGTGCCAGCAGCACCCGCTCGGTGTGCTCGGGCAGCGCCACCTTGGGGTAGTACCGGTCGGCCTCCCCCGCGACCAGGCCGGGCAGCTCGTCCCCCTCCTGCAGCCCGGTGCCGTCCCACAGCCAGTGCGCGGTGTGCCGGGCGACCAACGGGACGGGTGCGGCGACCCGGCCCGAGTACTGCACGCCGAGCAGGTGCTGCTCGGGCTCCCCGGCGTCCCGCCACAGTGCGCTGGCCGCGCCGGACACCCCGGCGGCCGGGTCGCCCGGCCGGACCTTCTGCCGCTTGCGGCAGTTGAGCAGCCGGTTGGGCTCGCCGGAGGCGGCGGCGGTCAGCTCCACCCGCCAGTACATGGTGTTGGCGGACAGGAACACCAGCGAGGTGCCGCCGTCCCGGGCCCGCTCGGCGGCCCGGCGCATCGGCTCCGACCAGTACTCGTCGTGGCCGGGGAAGACCAGTGCCCGGTGCTCGGCCGGGTCCACCAGCCCGGCGTGCAGGTCGGTGGCGGTGGCGTAGGAGAGGTCGTAGCCGAAGCGCTCGGCCCAGCGGATGAAGTCGTACGCGTGACCGACGTGCAGCGGCAGCCCGGCGGTGGCGTGCGGGCGGTCGAAGGAGACGGTGACGGCCGCCTCGGGCTCGCCGACCAGGCCGCCCCGGCCGTCCCAGGCGTGGTACAGGCTGGCGCCGGTGCGGCCGTCCTCGGGGAACAGGTTGTACGCCTGCCAGGTCACGTCCGGGAGCACCAGGAGCAGTTCGGCGGTGCGCCCCTGGTCCGTGTGGTCCCGCACGGTGAAGGGGATGTGGCTGCGGTGCAGCATGTCCGCGGTGGTCAGCACGGCGACGTACGCGCCCGGCTGCCAGTGCGCCGGGATCTGGAGCCGCCAGGAGTGCCACCAGTGGTGGCAGGAGACCGTCCGGTCCACCACCAGCGGGGCGGGCTGGGCCAGTCCGGCGATGTGCGGGGTGGAGGTCATGTGGCGGGCGCCGTCGCCGCCGTAGTGGCCGATCCGGTAGACGTCCACGGTGAACTCGCGGGGCGGGTTGACGGTCACCCGGAAGTCCACCGAGCCGCCGGGGCGGACCACCCCGGCCGAGGCGAAGCCCTTGATCTGCTGGTCCACGTCGTTGGAGCTCTGCGGGGTGCCGACCGGCGGCTTGGACCGCCGCACGCCGGCCGCCAGCGGCTGCTGGCCGGGCGCGTCCACCGAGACGTACCAGGGCACGGCGCCCTCGGCGCCGGCCAGGTACTGGTCCGGGCTGCGCAGCCAGGGCAGCGGGCCCTGGCCGAAGGGGTCGGAAACGCTGTAAGCGTGCGTTCCCGACTCCCAGCGGCGGTTGAGTTCGGTCACCACGCGCCCTCCCAGGTGCACTCCGCCGGGTTGGCACGTGCCCCCCGGATGTGCGTGCGGTCTAATACACCACACAGTGCTGGCGCTACGTCACCCTGCGGTAGCAATTGGTGTCGGGAATCTTGCGCGCCGTCCGGGCAGGGCCTCCGGCCTGCGAAAACGGCCGGGCGCCGGACGGTTCGGGGGCGCGTGCCGGGCCTCCGAGCGCCTCCCGCGGGTCTACAACCGCACGGGCTTCTCCAGCCGGACCTCGGCGGCGTCCAGCCAGGCGCGCAGCGGGCCGTCCTGGCCCTGTTCGACGGCCTGGGCGACCGGACCGGCCAGGTCGGTGCGGCGGACGCCGCCGAGCAGCAGCACCGGGCCGTCCAGCCAGTCCAGGCCGGGGGCGCCGCCGGCGGTGTCCACGGCGGCGCAGCAGACCATCGCGGTGACGTGGTCGACCAGCAGGTCGCGGCCGGTGCGGTCGGGTTCGAGCACCGGGGCCGGGGTCGTGGTGCGGGCCAGCTGGGCGGC
>NZ_JAFLNG010000502.1 GCF_017427025.1 Streptomyces sp. FH025 | reverse complement strand
TGCGCGCACGCCTCGACGTGGCCGTCCGCACCGTCGAGGAGCGCGGCTACGAGGTCGTCATGGGCTCCTGCATGGACGGCTCCGGGCACGTCAGCGCCCCGGCCGCCGCGCGGGCGGAGGAGCTGATGGCGATGCTGACCGACCCCGGCATCCGGGCGGTGGTGCCGCCGTGGGGCGGCGAGACCGCGATCGACCTGGTGCCGCTGCTCGACTGGGACCGGCTGCGCGCCGCCGAACCGACCTGGCTGGTCGGGTACTCCGACCTGGCGACCCTGATCACGCCGCTGACGCTGCTCACCGGGACGGCCACCCTCCATGGCAACAACCTCATGGACACGCCCTTCCGGGTGCCCGAGGGGCTGTTCTCCTGGCTCGACCTCGTCACCGCGCCCGCCGGGCACCGGTTCACCCAGACCCCGCCCGGCCGCCACCGCCGCCCCACCACCCACGACGACGACATCGCCGCCCGCCCCGAACTGCGCGAGTACACCCTCGACGGCCGGGGCGGCTGGACCCGCCTCGACGGCACCGGGGACGTCACGGCCGAGGGCCGGCTGATCGGCGGCTGCATCGAGACGCTGTGCAACCTCGCCGGCACCCGCTACCTCGACACCTCGGCCTTCGCGAGCCGAGAGTCCCCCGACGGACTCCTGGTGTACGTGGAGGCCTGCGAGGACAACGCCTTCACCATCTGCCGCAACCTGCACGGCATGCGGCTCGCCGGGTTCTTCGACCGGGCGAACGCCGTACTGGTCGGGCGCACCGGCGCGCCGGACAGCGGCACCCTCACCCAGCGCGAGGCCGTCCTCGACGCGCTCGGCTCCCTGAACGTGCCGATCATCGCCGACGTGGAGTGCGGCCACGTCCCGCCCCACCTGCCGATCGTCAACGGGGCCCACGGCCGGATCGTCCACACGGCGAACCGGAGCGAGCTGACCCAGACCCTGGCCTGAGCAGGCCACCGGCCCGCCGCCGAGGACTACGCGTGGTAGGACCTTCCCGGATCCTGACCCCGGCTTTCCAGCTGCCCGGCTCTTGCCCCCTGGCCAGGGACCGGGCCAGGCCGTAGGTCGGAACGAGCCCCGCTCACCGAAAGCCTTCTGGCGTCGACGAGTCCGAGGAAATCCGTTTCCCTCTCCTCCTCGACGTCCAGAGCGAGGACGTCGAGCGGTGGATCGGTATCCAGGAGCCTCAGCTGCCGACAGAATTCGTGAATCTGGTCGAAGTCCTCGGTTTCGTAGAGAACCAGAATGTCCACGTCCCTCGGTAGCGGGCCCGAATCTCGTAGGGCGGATCCGAAGAGGTAGAACTCCACCCGCCCCGGCCGGGCCAGTCGGAGTCTGGAAATAAAATTCGCAATCAGCGCCTCGGCCGCCAGGTGGTGATTCAATTCACGGCCTGTTGAGTATGCCCATCAAGGAGCTCATGTCCAGCAATCGGACGCCGGCGTTCTCCGCGTGGCGCATCGCTGCACGGGTGGGTTTGCCGTTTGGGTTCGAGTTCAGCACTACGTTCACCCCAGGATGGTGTTCCAGCGCTTTAACCAAGGCCTCCGAGCCGAACTCGTATTCATACTCGACAGATAGTCGGACGTTTGGCATGCGCCCTACCCTGATCAGCTTCATGGAGGCCTCGCAGATCATTTCCACCCTCTGTACGTGGGAATGCTGCCTCAAAACTCGTCGCGCATAGGCCACGTTCTTGTTGAGGAATCCCCTGGGGTCGTCCGCCGTGACGGTCCAGAAGACCTCGCTCATGGTTTGGACGTCGGATTCGCGCTCCTTCGCCCGCTCCCTTGCGGGCCACAGGTAGTGCGACGCTTTCGGCACCAGGCAGATGACGTCGGCGGGTGCGTCGTCCAGGATCTCATCCACAAGGGATGGAGTGAGATTTTCCATGCCGGAAACCGGGGCGATGGTGAACGGGCTGGAGTACCTTCGTTGCACCAGCAGTCGACGGTCGGAGATCCGGTTCGCTTGCGTCACTTCCTGGTGGTCCGAGATCTTCGGAATGAACCAGTCGGTCAGGTATCGAATACCGGTCACGCTCATATGTCCTTGAACAGTAGTTCGGCCTGTGAGGGGAACCTGGGCGCAGGGCCGATGAGCGGGTTCCCGAGGTGCTTGCTCTCCAGCGCGTCCGTGTGGTGCCTGAGGAGCTCGATGATCTCGATCTCCCCGTCGGTGGCCAGGTCTTCGTTGATTTCCGCGATGGCCACGATCAGTCGATTGTTGGGCGTGATCTCACGTAGGACGCACTCCGACCACACGGCAGCAAGTTCTTCGGATTCAACAGCCCCGCTCTCGGGATCCGGACCCTTCTCCCGGAATGCCACCCTGTTCTTCAGCAGGAGTTTCCTCACCGCCTTGCGGGCCTCGGTGCGGCTGGAGAATAAAGGGGTGCCACCAATCAGCGAGATTGCCTTCCTGCGGGCTTCCTTGGCCTTGATCAGCACGTCGGCCGGATAGCTGTCGGGGTCCTTGTCGGCCTTGGTGTGACAGCTCGGGCAGAGGAGGACCAGGTTGGACGGATCGTCGCGCAGCTCTTGTGGGATGCCGGGATCCGCCCTGGGCCCGTCATCGCTGTGTGCCACCACGTGGGCGCGTTCCGCGATCGAGATCGACTTCATGCGCTTGGGGTCGGAGGGGAAGAGCGTGTCGTTGCAGATCAGGCAGGTCCCTGCCGACTCCGCGAAGAGGGCTCGATCGGCGTCCTGACCCAGACTGGGCCGCCCCGTTGAACAGACCATTGGTCGGTTCCCTTGTTCCCCAGCGGTGTTCGGGTCCGGCGGGCGCGGGGAGGCCGGTCTTCCCGCGCCCGCCGGGGTGCTCCGGGATCAGACGAGAGCGCGGGCGCGTCGGTCCCACGTTTCGACCCTGGCCATGGCTTCGGTGAGGAGGTCGAGCGCTGAGATGATGTCCCTGCCCGGTGCCCGGAGATCACGGCTCATGGTGGTGAGCCACTCCATCATCATCCGGAACAGCCGGAGGGTCTCCAGGCCGTCGCGCGAGGCGCGGGACATGCCGATGAGCTGGAGCAGGAAGTCGCGGGACTCGGCGGCGCCCTCCCACAGCTGCGGCGCCGATTCGAACATGTCCAGTGACGCGTGCACGGTCGAGTCGATCCCCGACATCCGCGAGGTGACGTCCGCAGCACAGGCCTTGAGCTCGGCGGCAGGACCGTCGAGGGCGGTGGCGAACCGCCGGGCCGTCGCGAGCGCTGCGGACGGCGGACTGCCCTGCGCGGTGGCGCGCTTCATGTCCGGCCCGAACTCCTCCGCCAGCGAGGCGATGGTGTTCACCAGCCCGGTCATGGTCTCAAGGCCCTGGGTCATGATGTCCATCTCGGCCTCGACGGTGGCGAAGCGGTCGAGCAGTCCCGGCCCGTCCTCCGTGGCGGCTCCCGACCCGTCGGCGGGCGCACCGTCCTCCCGCGACCGGAGGCCGAGCAGGATCCGGGCCGGGGTGAGCGGGGCATACCCCTCCCGGAGGCCCCGGGCCAGTGCCTCCTGCAGTTCCTTGCGGGCGTCCACCAGGCCGCTGCGGGAGCGCTCGAACATGATCGTCCGGATGGGCGAGATGTCGAAGGGGAGCCGGCCGTGCTCGCCGATGTGGATGGTCAGGCGGCCGGTCGTGTGACGGAGGCCCAGCTCGTACATGACATTGGCGTTTCCGCCGGTCACGTCGGCGATGACGACGTCGGACCGCAGCACGTGCCGGCAGATCTGCTCGGTGATCTCGCCCGCCTGTTGGATCTGGTCGGAGCGTAGCGGCTCGATTCCGAGAGCGGCGCAGGCGGGGCGGACGACCTTCTCGAAGATTTCGAGGGAGGTCTCGTACGAGTCCCGGGCGGTGGTACCGACTTCGGCGTGCCGGTTCCCGATGGGCCCGATCACGAAGCAGGTCATCGGTTCCTCCGAGGCCGCCGGCAGGGGCGGCTCCGGCTGGGCGGTCATGGGCATCGCGATCACGAGAGGTCCTTCCAGTCGAGCCCGGGGAGCGGCGGCTCGCTCACCCAGGTGTCCAGGTCTTCTGCGTAGAGCGGGAGTTCCTCGATGCCCAGCGCGGAGAGCAGGCCCGCGGTAGGCACCCGGTAGCGACGACCGGTGCGGATGACGGGACACGGGAAGGCATCACGTCGGATCAGGCTGTACGCGGTGCCCATGCAGATGCCGAGGGCCCGGCAGGCAGTACGGACGTCGACGGCCAACGGGAGCCCGAACAGCTCCGGGAAGGTCATCGCCCCGGCCGGGAACGGCGCGGTCAACGGGCTCGCCCTGTCGCGCACAGCGAGAGGGTGCCGACCCGCGCGCCCCGGAGGGGGCGGCGCGGATGGCGGATGACTTCGTGAAGACCGAGGTGGTCCGCGAGCTGCCCGAGCCGTGCCGCCTCGATCTCCGACCGGGAGCTGAACCGCAGCGGAGCCGCGAGGCCGTCGGAGCGGTCCGGAGGCGTGATCACGAGCTCCCAGAGGTCGTCGATCGCCTTGGCGCCACGGGCATCGGCGATCTCGACGACGTCCTCGCTCGGACGCTCGTTCGCCGTGCCCCGGGCGAAGGCCCAGCCCTGTCGGGCAGCGGCCCGGAGCAGTCGGCCCCCAACGTCGGGGTCGTCGGGGGAGACCGCGGCGAGCTCCTCGACGACGGCGACCATGAGCTCGGACTCCACGTCCCGCCGTTCCGCCCGAAGCCGGCTCGATGCCTGCCGGGCGATCCGCTGGAGCCGGGGCAGGGCCAGCCAGACCACGGCCTCGACCCAGCCGGTGACATCGGTCGAGCCGATGGCCGCCGCCAGCGTGTCGTGCTGGGCCAGCGTGACGGCCTGCCGCCACACCTCCCGGCTCAGTTCCCCGTCCACCGGCCGCTCCCACAGGGCCGCACGGGCCTGCGGGAGATCGAGGTGGACGGTCTTGTCGCCGACCTTGACCGTGAGGACGGTCGGTCGCAGGTGGGCGGCGGTGGTGACTCGCTCGTGGATGACGTCGAGGACGCTGTTGTACTTGATCAGAGTCACGGATCGGGCCTTCCGTTGAAATGGTGTCAGTAACGTTCGAGGAAGCGTCGGAGCGTCGAGCTCAGGTGGTCGATCCCGCTCAGGAAGGTGAGTAGCTTCGGCAGGTGGGGTTGGTGGGAGCCGGGTACGGAGAGGAGGTTCCCGGAGGGGCTGGGGACGTAGAGCCAGGCTTTCCTGCTGCAGTCCTCCCGGCCGGGAACGGTGGCATCGACCGGCGTGAAGAAGTCCGGGTGCAGGGCGGCGTAGCCGTTTCTGACGGAGATGTCATAGACGTGCTCGGAGAGGATCGCCACCAGGTGGGTGGTCGCCCGGCTGGCGTGCTTCAGGAACGCTTTGACCTCGCGGGAGTCGAGCAGCCGGTGGAGGTCGTTCCGGGCGGGGCCGTTTCCTTCCCCGGGCAGCCCAGGGGCGGTCACATGCCCGGCGTGGAGGCTGGCCCGCATCCGGATCGGCACGTGGTCCGACTCGGCGTTGTGCCGGGCGAGCTCCCTGTCGAGGCAGTACAGCCCCGGGGCGATGACGAACGGCATGAGCCTGGAATCGAACCCAAGTGCCAGACCGTCGCCGGAATTGGAGACGAACCGTTTGGCCGTTCGGAGGTCGTCGAGGCCGGCAGCGGTGAGGGCGGCGTCGAGGAGGGGTTCGAGGTAGGCGCTGACGGGTGCGTGCGTTACGCCGGGCATCCCGGTGTAGTTCTCCACATCCAGGCCGAGCAGGGCCTGGTAGGGCGGCAGGTGCTGGCTGGAGCTGCCGGGAAGGCGCGGAGGTTCGGGCAAGGAGGTCTCCTGGTCAGGGTGGGGA
>NZ_JAFLNG010000501.1 GCF_017427025.1 Streptomyces sp. FH025 | reverse complement strand
TTATCTGTCAGCTGTTCGCTGTCATCTGTCGGCTGTTCGCTGACATCCGTCCGCCGTCAGCCCGAGCCCGTCACGCCGTCACCCCGTCCACTCGCCGCCCGCCAGGAACGACTCCAGCGCGGCCCGGTACGGCGCGATGTCGATCCGCTCGCCGGCCAGCCATTCGTCCGAGTAGTACTTGTCCAGGTAACGGTCCCCCGGATCGCAGATCAGCCCGACCACGCTTCCCGTCCGCCCGGCGGCCCGCATCTCGGCGACGATCCGCAGCGCACTCCAGAGCCCCGTCCCGGTGGAGGCACCCGCCTTCTTCCCCAGGACGCGCTCCAGCACCCGCACGGCCGCGATCGAGGCGGCGTCCGGCACCTTCATCATCCGGTCGATCGCGCCGGGCACGAAGCTCGGCTCCATCCGGGGCCGCCCGATGCCCTCGATCCGGGATCCGCTCTCGCACACGGCGCCCGGGTCGTGGTTGACCCAGCCCTCGAAGAAGCAGGAGTTCTCCGGGTCCGCGACGCAGATCCGGGTGTCGTACTGCATGTAGTGCACGTACCGGGCGATGGTCGCCGAGGTGCCGCCCGTTCCCGCAGTGGCGACGATCCAGGCCGGCTCGGGGTGTGGCTCCAGGCGCAGCTGGGCGAAGACCGACTCGGCGATGTTGTTGTTGCCCCGCCAGTCGGTGGCCCGTTCGGCGTAGGTGAACTGGTCCATGTAGTGCCCGCCGGTCTCCTCGGCGAGCCTGGCGGAGGCCTCGTACACCTCGCACGAGCGCTCGACCAGGTGACACTCGCCGCCGTGGAACTCGATCAGGTCGATCTTGGCCTGACTGGTGGTCTTGGCCATGACCGCGATGAACGGCACCCCGATCAGCTGCGCGAAGTACGCCTCGGAGACGGCGGTGGAGCCGCTGGAGGCCTCGATCACCGGCTTGCCCGGCCGGATCCAGCCGTTGCAGAGCCCGTAGAGGAAGAGCGAGCGGGCGAGGCGGTGCTTGAGCGAGCCGGTCGGGTGGGTGGACTCGTCCTTGAGGTAGAGGTCGATCCCCCACTCGGCGGGCAGCGGGAAGCGCAGCAGGTGGGTGTCGGCGGAGCGGTTGGCGTCGGCCTGGACCTTGCGCACCGCCTCCTTGAGCCAGGCGCGGTACGCCTGGTCGGAGCGGTCGACGTCGACGGTCGGCTCGATGCCGCGGTCGCCACGGTTGCCGTCGGGCTGGGTGCTCATGGTGACTGACTCCCTCGTTGCGGCCCCCCGCTGCTCACTACGAGTGTACGAGTGTCACGATAAGTGACCGTTTCCAGAACTCCAGCTTCCGCTTATTGCCCTCGGGTGACACCGCCGGGCAGCCCCGACCCGTCGACGCCCGCCCTCAGGCCTGCACCGACTGCGGGTCCGCCAGGTACGGCCCCCAACCCAGTTCGGCGGCGCCCGCGAGCGCGCCGTGCGCCAGCTCCGCGCCGACGATCGGCACCCGCCCGCTGCGCCCCCACAGCGACCGCTCGGCCACGACCGCGCGCAGGCGGTCGGGAGCGGCCTCCAGCAGGTCGAGGTGGAGGCCGCTGAGCACCACCCGGTCCGGGTTGAGGATGTTGGCGACCCCGGCCAGCCCGAGTCCGAGCCGGTCGATGACGTGTTCCACCGCCGCCCGCGCCCGTTCGTCGGTCGCGGCCGCCCAGCACAGCTCGCGCGCCTGGTCGAGCAGCGGTCGCCCCGGCTCCGGGGTGAGCCCGGCGGCGGCGAACAGAGCGTCGGGGTCGGTCTCGGCGTTGAGGCAACCCCGGTTGCCGCACATGCAGGGGCGGCCCTGCGGGTCGACGGTGAGGTGGCCGACCTCCAGGGCGAGCCCGGCGCTGCCGGTGTGCAGGTGGCCGTCGATCACCAGGGCGCCGCCGACGCCGCGGTGGCCGGAAGTGACGAGGAGCAGGTGGCGGGCGCCACGCCCGGCGCCGTGCCGGTACTCGGCGAGCGCGGCGAGATTGGCGTCGTTGGCGATGGCGGTGGGCAGCGGGTGCACCGAGTTCGGGCCGTGGTCGGCGCGACCGACCTCGACGTCGTACAGGTCGGCGACCGGGGTACCACTGGGCCAGGCGAAGTGCAGTGCGGCGAGCGCGGTGCCATCCGGCTCGGTGACCGGATTGGGCAGGGCGAGCGCGGCGGCCAGGCAGCGGCGGTCGGTCGAACGGGCGAGCTCGGCGCCCGCCTGGGCGACCGCGCGCAGCATCCGGACCGGGTCGGTGGCGGCGGGCAGCGGCAGGTGGACGGGCGGGTCGAGCAGTCCGCCGAGGCCTGCCAGGGTGACGCTCAACCCGTCGGAGTGGATCTGCCCGGCGACCACGACCGGGCCCCGCGGGTCGATCGCCAGCCGGTGCGAGGGCCGGCCGCGGCCGCCACCGGCCGGGCGCGAGTCGACGGTGATCAGGCCGAGCGCCTCGAGTTCGGCCGTGACCGCGCCGGCGGTGGCCCGGGTGACGTCCAGTGCGCGAGTGAGCGCGGACCGGGTCGGGGTCTGGCCGGTGTGGATGAGCGAGAGCGCAGGGCCGAGCAGCGTCCGACCTCGGTCGGGGGCCGCGCGGCGGTGGGCGTCGCGCTGCGCGTCGGGGTCGGTCCCGGAGCGGGGCCGCGGGCTTGATGGTGAGAGCTGCACGCCTCTATTGTGACTTTGTGTCGCTTCGAAACAAAATCCGTTCCCATCATCGCCCGGATCGCTCCCTCCCCCAGTCTCGCAGCACACCCCCGGTGGCCGACAGCCCCTGGGGCCCGGCACGTCTCGCGCTCACCGCCATCTTCGCCGTCGACGGCTTCCTCTTCGCCGCCTGGGTCGTGCGCATCCCGAACGTCCGCAGCCAGGTCAGCGCCTCGCACAGCGCCCTCGGCCTCGCCCTGCTCTGCCTGTCGATCGGCGCCGTCCTCACCATGCCGGTGGTCGGCCGGCTCTGCCTGCGGTACGGCTCGCGCCCGGTGACCGTGGGCTCGCTCACCTTGCTCAGCATCGCCGTCCCGCTGCCCGCCCACGCCCACTCGGTGCTCTCGCTCGGCGGCGTGCTGCTGCTGTTCGGCGCCGGGTACGGCGGTGCCAACGTCGCGATGAACAGCGCCGCCGTCGACCTGGTCGCGCAGCTGCGACGGCCCGTGATGCCGAGCTTCCACGCTGGGTACAGCCTGGGCGGACTGCTCGGCGCGGGCCTGGGCGGACTGCTCGCCGACCGGCTGACCACCGCCTGGGCGCTCGCGCTCTGCGGGCTGCTGGGGCTGGCCGTCACCACCGGCGCGGGCTTCGCGCTGCTGCGCAGCCCGGCGGCGCCGATGGTCGTACCGGACCGCTCGACCGAGGAGGCACCGGGCCGCCCGGCCTCGGGGCACGTGCGGCTGCTGGTCGTGCTGCTCGGCCTCACCGCGCTGTGCACCGCGTACGGCGAGGGCGCGATCGCCGACTGGACCACCCTGCACCTCACCGACGACGTCCACGCGAGCGCCGGGACGGCGGCCGCCGGGTACGCCGCGTACGCCTTCGCGATGACCAGCGGGCGGGTCGGCGGCACCTGGCTGTCCATCAGGCTCGGGCAGAACCGGCTGATGCTGCTCGGCGGGCTGGCGGCGGCGGTCGGGATGCTGATCGCCGCGCTGGCGCCGGCCGTACCGCTCGCCATCGGCGGGTTCGTCCTGGTCGGGCTCGGCCTGGCCAACCTCTTTCCGCTCGCGATCGCCCGGGCCGGCGCGACGGGCGGTCCGCAGGGCGTCGCGCTCGCCTCGACGCTCGGGTACGGCGGGATGCTGATCGGTCCGGTGGTGATCGGCTTCCTCGCCGATGCCGCCGGGCTGCCGCTGGCCCTGACCACGGTCGCGCTCGCGGCCACCACGGCGGCCCTGCTGCCGCTGGCGGTCGGGCGGCGCTGAGGGGTGGCGGGTGATGGTGATGGGTGCCGGTGACGGCTGACAACCTTCAGATGACAGATGATGAAATCTGTCATCTGTCATCCGTTATCCGTCACCTGTTATTTGTCATCCGTCGTCTGTCAGCCGTCCGCCCGCTGACACCCTCCCCCGCAGATGGCAGGATGCGAGGCCATGACGAGCACCCGACACATCCAGGTACTGCGGGCGAGCGAACGCCCGGCCACCCCGTGGCTCAACGGCGGCGGGGTGACCAGGGAGGTCACCGGATTCCCGAGCGGGGCCGGGCTGGACGGCTTCGACTGGCGGGTCAGCCTCGCGGACGTCGCGACGGCCGGGCCGTTCTCGTCGTTCCCCGGCGTCGACCGGGTGATCACCCTGGTCGAGGGCGCGGGCATGGCGCTTTCCGTGGACGGCGCGGAACAACTGGTCGACGCGCCGTTCCGCCCGTTCGCCTTCCCCGGCGACGCCGCGACGGACTGCCGACTGCTCGGCGGGCCGGTGGTGGACTTCAACGTGATGACCCGCCGCGGCCGGGTCGAGGCCACCGTGGAGCCGGTGAGCACGCCCCGCAGGGTGGAGGTCCCGCCCGAGGCGACCGTCCTGCTGGTCTGCCTCGCCGGTTCGGCCGTCATCGACGGCACTCCGCTGACCCGCTACGACGCCGCGCTGCTCGACCCGCCCGGCCCGTACGACCTTCACCCCGACGGGGTCACCGCGGCCGTCACCTTCCGCTTCCGTTCCGCCCGCTGAACGAGGCGCACCCGCTGAACACCGCGCCGCCCGCGCCCCGGAGCGACCGTCGGCGCGGGCGGCGTCAGCCCCCGTCAGCCGCAGAGCACCGGCGTGGCGTGCGCCGGGTCCAGCGCGTTGGTCACCAGGTGCAGCGCCGTCGGCGAGAACGCGATCGCCACGTGCTCGGCGAGCGTGACCGGGCAGTGGTCCTGCAGCACCTCGTTGTCCACGCCCGGCCCGTCCAGGAACTGGGTCCGCCACGGGGTGACGACCTCGTCGTACACGGTCGAGATCACCGTGTAGCTCACGCCCGGCACGGTGTCCGGCCGAGAGGCCATGGTCCGGTTGAAGTCGGAGCCCACCGCCTGGTCCCGGCAGGCCTGGCACACGGTGTAGATCAGGTCCGCCACGCCGGGAAAGTACGGCGCGAGCCTGGTGATCCCGTCCAGGGTCGTGCCGTGGTTGGACGGCGCCAGGCCGACCAGCCTGCCGACCTTCGAGGCCCCTCCGAGGAACTTCAGGTAGTAGTTCGGCAGCATGCCGCCCTGCGAGTGCCCGACGATGTCGACCTTGGCCGCGCCGGTCGCGTTCCGCACCAGGTCGACGAAGCTCGCGAGTTGGGCCGCCGACGCGGGCACCGGCCCGAGCCCGCCGATCGGCAGCACCAGGCCGCTACCGGTGGAGGTGATGCCGGGGATGGTGCCGTAGTCGAGGGCGAAGACGCAGTACCCGAGGCCCTTCAGCAACGGGGAGAGCGCCAGCCAGTTCTCGTAGCGGTTGGCGAAGGTACCGTGCACCAGGACCACCGGGTCGGGGTGTGCGGCGGTCGGACGGCAGTTCCAGTCGTTGGCCCCCGGCGGCGAGGCCACCGTGTCACCGTCGGGCGGCAGTTCGGCCGCGGCCGCCGCCGTACGAGCCACCGGCGCCGACGCCCGAACCGGGGCCGCAGCCGACCCTCGAGCCGGAGCCGCCGAAGCGGGAGCCGCCGCACCGACCAGCAGGGCACCCGCTAGCACGGCGGCGCCGAACAGCGCGCCGAACGCCCCACCGGGCCGACGGTGCAGCGGAGTTGCGGAGAAGCGGAGAAGTGGGGTTCTCAACTGTTGCCTCCACGGCGGAAGTTTGTTACCAACAGGTAACCCGAGTGGCTCCATCATGCGGTCGCCCCTCCGGCCCGGCCCTTGGGTGTTCCCCAGA
>NZ_JAFLNG010000500.1 GCF_017427025.1 Streptomyces sp. FH025 | reverse complement strand
GCGGATGATGCCAACCGGCCATAGCCCGGGCGCATACCGGTGGGGATCCGCCGAGTGTTCCGTCGGCCTGCCCTTGATCTCCTGTCATGTCCTTGGCGATACGCCTCGGTGGCGTCTATGCTCCCGTCGTGGAGCTCGACGTGAGACACCTCCGGGTGCTGTGCGCGATAGCCGACACCGGCAGCCTCCGCAAGGCCGCGCTCCAGCTCGGCATGACGCAGCCTTCGCTCACCACCCAGTTGCACCGCATCGAACGGGCCATCGGCGGCACCCTGTTCACCCGCGAGCAGACCGGTAGCCGGCCCACCGCGCTCGGCCACTCGGTGCTGTCCCGGGCCCGGCCGGTGATCAGCGAGATGGCCGCGCTGGTCTCCGCCGCCCGTCAGGAGGCCCGCGATTCGACCGGCCCCGGCCGGCAGCGGCGGCTGCGCATCGGCAGCGTCGGCAGCCGGGCGGTCGCGGCCTGGCTGCGCCGGGTGCACGAGCGGCTGCCGGACACCGACACCACCATCCACGTCGACGTCTCCGCCAGCGCGCTGCTGCGCATGGTCGCCGCCGACCAGCTGGACGTGGCCTTCGTGTACGAGAGCGAGGGCTTCCCGCTGCGGGTGCCGCCGGACGCCGAGCACCGGGTGCTGATGGCCCGTGAGCCTCAGTTCGTCGCGCTCGCCGCCGGGCACCCGGCCGCCGCCCGCCCGGTCGTGCACCTGGCCGACCTCGCCGAGGACACCTGGATGGTCGATCCGACCGCCGACCACGAGTACGCGGCGATGCGCCGGGTGTTCAGCGAGGCCGGGCTCAACCCCCGGGTGGTACAGGTGCGGGACAACGCCACCGCCTCCGAACTGGTCGCCTCGGGCGAAGCCGTCCGCCCCTGCCAGCCGACCTCGCTGCCCGGGCCCGGCACGGTGGTCCGCCCGGTCCACGGGGACCCGCTGGCCGTCCGGCTGCTGTTCACCTGGCGCCCGCGCGCGCTCAACCCGCCCGCCCTGGACGCGCTGTACGACGAGCTGCGCGCCGCCTACCTGGATCTGGCCAAGGTCAACCCGGCCTACCTGGCCTGGCTGGAGCGGCACGAACCGGTGCTGCTGGAGCGCGTCTGAACCTCAGGCCGCCCCGCCGTCCCGAGTCTCCCGGCTCTCCCTGCTCTCCCGGCTGTGGATCAGCACGCCCACCGCGACCATCAGCGCGCAGACCAGCCCCGCCGCCGGCACCCCGGAGCCGCCGAGCGCGGTGCAGGCCAGCACCAGCACCGCCCCGGTCGGCGCGATCGACTGCGCGAGCGCGCCGCGCTTGGTGTGCCGGGAGTGCAGGAACCAGACCGTGAACAGGTAGACGGCGGTCGGTACGGTCACCGTCGCGGCCGCGGCCGTCTCGGAGATCTCCGCCCGGTGCACGGCCGACTCCACCGCCACCTCCAGCCCGGCGCCGATCGCCGCCGCCGAGCCGAACACCAGGTAGTGCCCGTACCCCCAGGCGAAGGCCTGCCGACTGGAGCGCAGGTGCTGGTGGACGGGCCGGGCGAAGTAGATCCACCAGGCCGCGAAGCAGATCAGCAGGCCGCCCACCGCCACCGGCACCAACCGGCCCAGCTCCTCGTGCTCGTCCACCGCCGACTGCACCGCCACCGTCGCCGCGGCCACCGTCTCGCCGAGCACGATCAGGGTGAACAGCCCGTACCGCTCGGCGATGTGGTGCGGGTGCCAGGAGGTCCGCAGCCGCAGCTCGGCGACCACCGGCACGGCCAGCTCGCACAGCACCCCGATGGGGATGATCACCGGCCGTACGGCGTCCGGCAGCAGCAGCACCACGACCCAGCCGACCTGGCAGAGCGCGATCCCCACCGCGTACCGCAGCGCGACCCGGCGGGCCTCGCCCTGCTCTCCGGCGGCCGCGCGCAGCCACTGGGTGACCATCGCCAGGCGCATCACCACGTAGCCGGCGATCGCCAGCGTGAGGTCCTGGGTGGCGAACAGCCGCGGCACCCCGGCCGCGAGGATCAGCACCCCGGCGATCTGCACCAGCGTGGTGAGCCGGTACGGCACGTCGTCGCAGTCGTACGCGGAGGCGAACCAGGTGAAGTTCATCCAGGCCCACCAGATCGCGAAGAAGGCGAGCGCGTAGCCGCGCAGGCCCTCCCCGTAGTGCCCGGCCGCCAGGGAGTGGGCGAGTTCGCGCCCGGCCTGACCGACCGCGACCACGAAGCACAGGTCGAAGAAGAGTTCCAGCGGGGTGGCGACCCGGTGCGGCTCGTGCCGGTCGCGCGGGACCATCCGGCGCACCGGGGGCGGGTCGACGGGGTGCGGGCGGTGTGCCGCGGCGGCGGGATCACTGGCCATCGGTGCTGCTCCGGAGGTCGGGAGGGCTCGCTGTCCCGCGCATCCTGGCAGCGGCCCGAGCCCGGCGCACGCACCGGCGCGGCATCCGGCGACCCCGTAAGGACCCTGGCCCGACGACCCCTTTTGTCCCTTTTCTTCTTGCTGTCAGCCGTAGTTGACGCTTCGGTGCGCGAAGTGGGTGACAGTACGGCGGGTTTCCGGGTGTGCCCCGCGCGCTCTGCCGCGACCTCCCGGAACGCCCCGCTAGATTCGTCCCCGGTTGGAAGCGAGCGCGGGCCCTGCGGGGCCCCCTGACACGGGCGGCCTGCGAGCAACGCGGAAGGTCAAGGCGGGTGGCAGGACAGCGGGGGCGGCGGAGCCGACCCACTCATGTCCGCACCACCCACCTCGTGATCACCGCGCTGCTCGCCAGCGCCTGCCGTGCGGTCGCGCTCGCCCTCGCCGCCCCGGCGGCCCGGACTACTTCTCCCAGCCGACCTTGCTGTAGTCCTCCTCCGCGAGGCCGAAGGCACCGTAGTTGGCCAGCCCCTTGCGGACCGCCACCACGGCCGGCCGCTGGTACAGCTCGACGGTGTGGCCGAGCTCCCAGATCTTCGCGTCCGCCTGGTTGTAGAGCTTCGCGGCCTCCACCGGGTCGACCGTCCCGGACGCCTTCTTCAGCAGCTCGTCGATCTCCGGGGTGCCCAGCCGCGACGGGTTGCTGAAGGTGTTGTCGCCCACCGGCAGGCGGAAGTTGGCCAGGCTCTTGGAGTTGGGGAAGGAGTCGGTGTTGCGCCAGCTCGCGATGTCGAACTTGCCCGGGGTGATGTACTTGGCGAAGAAGTCGTTGGCGGCCACCTTGTCCAGGTCGACCTTGACCCCGACCTGCTGCCACATCGCCGCGGCGGCGGTGGCGAGGTCGAGCTGGGCCTGCGGGGTGCCGTCGCTGAGCACCCAGTGCAGCTCCAGCGGCTTGCCGTCCTTGGTGCGCGGCTGGCCGCTGCCGGCGTCCTGCCAACCGGCCTCGTCCAGCAGCTTCTTGGCCGCGGCCGGGTCGAACTTGGCCCAGTCGCCGGAGTTGTCCTGGTAGCCGGCCTGGTTGGGCATGATGATGTGGTTGCCGAGCGGCTTGAACTCCACCGGCACCCCGTTGTTGGCGATCTTGATCAGCGCCGAGCGGTCGAGCGACTTGCCGAGCGCCTGGCGGACCTTCTGGTCCGCCAGCGCGCCGGTGCCGCCGAAGGAGATGTGCACCTCGTCCCACGGGCTGGCGGCCCGGATCACGGTGTCCTTGTTGTCCTTGAGCTGCCCGTACGCGGTGGCGGTGCCGGCCGAGGCGAGGTCGATCTCGTTGTTGAGGTACGCCTGGATGCTCGCCGCCTTGTTCATCGCCCGGAAGGTGATCTTGTCGAGCTTGGCCCGGGGGCCCCACCAGGCCGGGTCCGGAACGAGGGTGAGGGTCTGCGCGGTCTTGTCCGCCGTACCGATCTTGAACGCGCCCGCGGTGATCGGGATCTTCTCCACCCAGCCCTTGTTGAAGTCGTCCGGGGTCGAGATGCCGGCGGCCGGGATCAGCGGGCGGAACAGGTTCTGCCAGTCCGCGTACGGCTGCGAGAAGGTGACCTTCACCTCGGTGGGGTCGGCGCCCTGCTCGACCGCGGAGATCAGCTCGTAGCCGGACGGGTCGTAGCCGTTGTACGCCGGGTCCTTGCCGTTGCTGGTCTGCCAGTCCGCCTTGAAGTCCAGGTAGCTGAGCGGCTTCCCGTCCGACCACTTGGCCTTGGGGTTCAGCCGGTACGTGACCACCTGCGGCGAGGTCGAGGTGACCTTGGCGTCCACCAGGAAGTTCGGGTCGGCCTGGAAGGTGCCGGAGGCGTCGGTCCTGAACAGCGTCGGCTCCACGGCCCGGATGAGGTTCACCGTGTCGGTGTAGGAGCCGCCGTCCACCTGGAGCGGGTTCCACTGGCTGATCCACTGGTCCAGCTGGAAGCGCACCTCGCCGCCGTCCTTGATCTGGTCCGGCGACTTGGCGTTGATGTCCTGGGAGTCCTGTCTCGGCGGCTCGCTCTTGGCCACGTTGTCGGCCGAACCGCCCCCGCCCGAGGTGCACGCGGTGACCGCCAGCGCGACGGCGACGGCGAGCACGGTCGCCCGGCCGAGGCGGCGGGCCGTGGTGGAAGCGTCCATGAGGGTCCCCCTGGGATTGGTGACGGGAGTTGAGCCGGTTCGTGACGGGAGTTGGGCCGTGAGAGGCATGAGTCGGCTTGAGCGTGGGCACTCAATCCGGCATCGAGCCAGCCGAACGTAACAGCGGATCAGATTCGCCACCAGGGGGAGGAGCGCACACCTGATCCAAAAGCCACACACCGCAATGCCGCCGCAACACCACCGCCGCACCCCGGTGCTTCACTCTGACCTGCGCTTTCACCAACTCTCCTGCCGAATACGCCATCTGACGCCCCGACCGGGCCCGACCGAAGGCCACCATCCGATGCCCACCAGACGCGTCGACCCCACCCCCACCCCGGGCGGCCGTTGATGCTCCGCTACCTGGCGAAGCGGCTGAGCTACTACGCGGCGCTGCTGATCGCCGCCGTGTTCCTGGCGTACGCGATCTCCGCGAGCGCCCTCCAGCCCCGCACCTACTTCGACGCCAAGGTGCCCCGCCCGTCCGCCGAATCGGTCGAGCGGCAGCTCACCGCGCTCAACCTGAACGACCGCACCCCGGTCGTCGAGCGCTTCGGCCACTGGGCCGGCGGACTGCTGCACGGCGACCTCGGCCGGACCATCCACGACACCCCGGTCACCGACGACTTCGGCCGCCGGGTCTGGGTCTCGCTGCGACTGCTGCTGCTCGGCAGCCTGCTCGGCACGGTCCTCGGCGTCGCCGCCGGGGCGTGGAGCGCCGTCCGCCAGTACCGGCTCTCCGACCGGCTGCTCACCGTGATGTCCTTCGTGCTGCTCTCCACCCCGGTCTTCCTCGTCGCGCTGTTCCTCAAGAACGGCGCGATCGCCGCCAAGGACGCGGCCGGCCACGAGGTCATCCCGTTCACCGGCTACGAGACCCCCGGGCTGGCCGGCGGCATCGGCGCCCACCTCGCCGACTGGGCGCTGCACCTGCTGCTGCCCACCATCTCGCTCGCCCTCGGCGGCATCGCCACCTACAGCCGCTACCAGCGCGGCACCATGCTCGACGTGCTCGGCTCCGACTACCTGCGCACCGCCGAGGCCAAGGGCCTCACCCGCCGCCGGGCCCTGTTCAAACACGGGCTGCGCACCGCCGTGATCCCGATGTCGACCATGTTCGCCTACAGCTTCCTGGGCATCTTCACCGGTGCCATCTTCACCGAGACGATCTTCGGCTGGCACGGCATGGGCGAGTGGCTGATCCAGTCGATCAACGAACAGGACGTCAACTCGGTGGTGGCGATCAACCTGTTCACCGCCGTCGTCGTGCTCGCCTCCGGCTTCCTGGCCGACACCCTGCACGCCGCCCTCGACCCGCGCGTGC
>NZ_JAFLNG010000050.1 GCF_017427025.1 Streptomyces sp. FH025 | reverse complement strand
TCACCGTCCACGACCTCCCGACAGCCCCCGCCCCGTAACGGGTCGGTCACCGGCGGCCGTCCAGCCCCGTGAAGTGAATGGCCTGGGCGGCCATCGGCGTGCCCTGGAGCGGCAGTTGGCGCCCGGCGCCGGCGATGCTGTACGCCTCGACCACCCGGCGATACGGCCGAAGGGATCGATCCCGCGCCCGGCATCGCCGACACCCTGGCCGAGCTGCGGCAGGGGCCGGGTGGCGAGCACCTGGTCGGCCTGCGCCACCTCGTCCAGGGCGAGGCCGACCCGGTCTGGCTCGCCCGGCCGGATGTCCGGCGCGAACTGCGCGCGGTCGGCGCCGCCGGCCTCTGCTACGACCTGCTCGTCCTGCCCCGCCAACTCCCGTGCGCCATCGAGACCGTACGAGCCCTCCCGGAGCAGCCGTTCGTCCTCGACCACCTCGCGAAGCCGCCGGTCGCGCGCGGCGAATCGGAGCCCTGGGCAGCACGACTGCGCGAGCTGACCCGTGAACCCAACGTCTTCTGCAAGCTCTCGGGCCTGGTGACCGAAGCCCTGCGGCTGCTGCCCGCCCTGCCCCCGGCCCGGCCCTCCGGCGACGTCCACGGCCTGCGCGCCCGGGGCGGGCTCACCGTCGGCCTGAGCTGGCGCCGGGGCCTGCTGACCGGGGCCGAACTGCGGGCCGCCCGGGACACCACGGTCGACCTGTACCTGCCCGAGCGCCACGGTCGGCCCGTCCTGACCGACCACGAGGGCCGGCCGGTTGCGTCCGTCGCCGTCCCCGGCGACGCGCGGCGCTTCCGGGTCCGCCTGTCGGCGGGCGGCCGGTACCGGCTCGCGTACCCGGACCCCGGCCCGGACGTCGGGCACTGAACGGCGGCACGCGCCATACGGGGTGCGGAGGCGCCGCTACCGCCGCTCGGGCGGAGGCGGGATCGTCGCGATGTCCGGTGCGGGTTCCGGCCGGACCGGCAGCACGGGACAGGGCGCGTGGTCGACGACGAAGCGGGCCGCGGCGTCGAGGATGTGCGGCCCGAGGCGTCGGCGTTCCGTCTCCGCCCTGATCGGCTCCGTCCGGCACCCGGCCGGAGGGGAGTCGGTGGCCCGAGCCGCCGACTCCCCGCCCCGGCGCACCCCGCCACCCCGCGCACCACGGGCGCGAGGCGTCGGCTCAGCGGCGGAACAGGCCACGTCGCTTCGCCCGCGGAACGCCCGTCGCGACTTCCGCAGGCGGCGCGTCGAGGAGGGCCGTGACGGCGTGGAGGAAGGGGCGGGCCTCGGCGGTCATGCCGGTCCGGTGGAGGCGGTGGCGGCCCGCCGCCTCCCACTCGCCCAGTACCGCCCCGCGCTCGCCGGTGATCGGGTCGACCGCGTACTCCAAGGTGAAGGCCCGCTGCGCGGAGCCGTCGCCCGGCCAGGCCAGCACCACCGCGAAGGCCTCCGTCGCCGCCCGCGGCACCGGGAGGGCGACGAGGAGCATGCGGTGCCGCACGGCCTGGACGAACCCGCCCCGCAGGCCCTCCGGCTCCAGCCGGTGCTCGACCGGCAGGCTCGCACCGCACTCCTCCCAGAGCCGCCGCAACTCGCCGTCGAGCCGTTCCCCGGGCACCGCGCCCAGGTGGCCGAGCGAGGGCAGCAGGCGGTGCGCGAAGCGGTAGTGGTGCGGCCTCGGCCCGGGCAGGTCCGCTTGCCCCTCGGCCAGCCGGGTGACCGCCGCAACGACCTCGTCCACCTGCACGAGGCCCAGCAGGCCGTCCTCGTCCACCTCGGTGAGCGGCGTCAGCTCGCCGCCGCGCCACCAGTAGGTGTGCCGGGACAGCGGGGCGGGGGACTCGTCGAACTCCCGGGCGGCCGCCTCGATCAGGACCTGCAGGACGTTCGGAACCTGGACGTCGAACGGCGCGAACAGCAGCCGGAACGCCGTGGGGAAGGCCACCACCGCGCCGTCCGGCGGCAGTTCCCGCCCGGAGACCTCGCGGTAGAGGGCGTCCAGGACGAGGACCCGGCTCCCCGTCAGCGCCGAACCACCCGTGATGACGTGCAGGCCGCCACCCTGCCCGGTCGACCGGAGCTCGTGCCGCTCCACGGGCAGCCGGGCCAGCCGCGCCCGCGCGGCCTCGCGCAACCGGGACGCGTCCCCGAGTTCGGCGACGGCGGCCCCGGTCAGCACCTGCCAGCCGACGGGGGACTCCAGCGCCAGGAACTCCATCATCCCGGGCGCGACTTCGAGCGCGTGCGGGTGCCGCGCGGCGTCGGCCAGGGCCGTGGCGTCCAGGAGCAGCGGGTAGAGCCGGGCCGCCGTCTCCTGCGGCGAGCCGGCGTCCCCCGCCATCGGCCCCTGGACGGCGGCGACCAGTTCGCGGACGTGGGCGCGGACCAGCTCCCGCGGCGGGACCCCCGGCCGCTGCTCCACCAGTGCCAGGAGCCCTCCGAGCCCGTAGTCACGTCCCTGCGTGTCGCGGGCCACGTCCCCGTGCAGGGTGACCTCGGCCCCGAACTCCGCGAACGCCGCCCGCACTTGCGCGGCCAGCTCCGGCTCCAACTCCCGACGTGCCATCGTGCCCTCCCGGCTCGCGACCTGCTCCGCCCCCCGAAGTCGCAGGGTACTCCGCCCGGTTGACCGGGGCCGACGTCGGCCGAAGGCCCGCAGTGCTCAGCAGACCGACGCGGCCCCGTCGTCCGACCCCCCATCCCCTCCCGCCACGGATTCGGACACCGCGACGAAGGCCCGCACGAGGGGGCGGTCGTCTCCTCGGCGGGTGGCCAGGAAGACCTGGCTCATGGTGGACGGCCCGGCGAGTTCGAGGCGCCGGGCGCCCTCGGGGAGCAGCGTGGTGACGCTGTGGGGGGCGATGGTGACGCCCAGGCCGGCGGCGACGAGCATGATGATGGTGTGCCAGTTCGAGCACTCCTGTGCGATCCGGACGTCGTTGCCGGTGTCGCGGATCGGCCGGGTGTTCACCTCGAAGGCGCGGGCTCCCGCCGAGCGCGGGAACAGGATCAGGGGGTCGGTGGCCAGTGCCGCCGCTTCGACCTGGTCCCCTTCCGCGGCGGGGTGGTCGGCGGGGACGACCGCGACGAACCGTTCCGTCGCCAGGAGGGCGAGGTCGATGTCGTCGCGCTCCTCGGCGTCGCGGACGATCCCGATGTCGGCCGTGCCGCGTTCCAGGGCGGTCAGGACGTCGACGGTGAAGCCGTCGTGCAGCCTGACCTGGACGTCCGGGCGGTGGAGGGAGAAGGCACGGAGCCGTTCGCTGACGATCGCGGCGGCGGAGGTGATGAAGGCGACGTCCAGGCGGCCGGCCTCGCCGCGGCCGACCCGGCCGGCCTCGTCCAGATCCGCGGCCAGCCGGCTCAGGAGGTCCCTGGCCCGCGGCCGGAACGTCACCCCGGCGTCGGTGAGGCGGACGCTCCGGGAGGTCCGCCGGAACAGCTCGACGCCGACGATCCTCTCCAGCTGCCTGATCTGCTGGGACAGGGCCGGCTGGGCGATGTGCAGTCGGCCGGCGGCGCGGCCGAAGTGCAACTCCTCGGCCAGTGCCAGGAAGTAGCGCAGATGCCGGAGCTCGATTCGCTGATCCATATTTCCAGCTTATGGATGGCGGCCGGTGTACGTATTGGACACATGAGTCGGCGCGGCCGCAGGCTGGCGTGGTGTCATCCAGGAAGGAACCCGCCCCCATGCCGTACGCCTCCGCCCCGCCCGTGGTCTCCTCGATCGCCTCGCCGAGCGACGCCGACGCGTTCCGTGCGCTGAACGAGGAGTGGATCTCGCAGCTGTTCACCCTGGAGGAGGCGGACCGGGCCGTGCTCGGGGATCCGTTCGGCCGCATCGTGGACCCGGGCGGCGACGTGCTCCTGGCCCGGGAGCCGGGAAGCGGAACCGTCGTGGGGTGCGTAGCGCTGCTGGCCCACCCGGACGCCGTGTTCGAGCTGGCGAAGATGGCCGTCACCCCCGGCGCGCAGGGGCGTGGCATCGGCCGCCTGCTCGTGGCCGCGGCGATCGGCCGGGCTGGGGAACTCGGCGCGGCCCGGCTGTTCCTCGGCACGAACAGCAAGCTGGCCCCCGCCGTCCACCTCTACGAGGACGCCGGGTTCGTGAGGATCACCCGCGACCGGCTCCCGGTGGCCGACTACTACGCCCGCGCCGAGATCCTCATGGAACTGGGCTGAGGTCCCGGGCGCGGCCTCGGGGCCGCGCGTGGGTGCGGACGGCCGGCCGGGTGGGGACACGGCTACGGCTACGGCACGTCGTCGCGCGGACCGGCTCCGTGGTGGGGCCGTTCAGGACGGCAGGAAGCGGGTGTCCGGGCCGCGGTGGACGGAGTCCGGTGGCGGGCCGGTGTACCCGGCGGCGCACGTCAGGACGAGAGTGACCGGCCACGGCCGGCGGCACCCGCGCAGCCACCTCGACTCGTCTCTCCACGGTCGGCAGGAACGATCCCGTCTGGCGTTTTGCCCCTATGCCACCGGGCACCAGCTCGATATGGGAATGGGGTGCCCCGAGCCGGCCGGCGGACCCGCCGTACGCCCGCCGAGGGGCTCGCCGCCTTGCCAGGACTGCGGGCGCCACTGGGTGGAGGGCCGGCCCGCCGGCTGATCCCGATGCCGTCGGACGCGCTCGGCACGCTGCGCCAGTCGATCGCCGATGCCGCCGGTCACCGGCCGGCGGGAGCGGCACGGTGCGCCGCCGCTCGGTGCCGGGGCCCATGCCCAGCCGGGCCGTGTCGGAGTGAGACCGGCACCGCCCCGAGGACGAGGAGGCACGAGGCGATGGCGAGGCTGACCGTCGAGGGCGGTGACCTGGTGCTCCGACTCTCCTGGTGGGAACGGCTGGTGACCGGGACCGCACCGGTTCGGGCGCCGCTGACGGCGGTCGAGGGTGTGACGCTCCAGCGGGAGCCGTGGCGGGTGTTCCGCGGCTTCAAGGAGAGGGGCCTGCTGATTCCCGACCGCCTGTGCCTGGGGGTCTGGCGGCATCCCGGCGGGCGGGACTTCCTCGCCCTGAGCCGCCCGCGCGCCGGTGAGGCCGTCGTCCAGGTCGACCTGCGCCGACCCTCGCCGTTCGCCCGGATCGCCGTCCGGTGCTCGCGGGCGCCGCGTGCGGTGGCCGAGCTGCGTGCGGCGGTGGATCGGTCGGATGATGCGACGACCGGCTCGGGTCAGGAGCCGGCTGGTCCGGACGGTCCAGGGGCGGGGCCGGAGTCCATCGGGCTGCCAGGTGGCCGGTACGAGGTACGGGACCCAGGCTGGGCAGGAGAGGAGGCCTGGCGATGACACGCGCGGTTGGCATTGATCTGGGGACGACGAACTCGGTGGTGTGCCTGTTGGAGGGGGGTGAGCCGACCGTCATCACGAACACCGAGGGTGCGCGCACCACACCGTCCGTGGTGGCCTTCGGCAAGGGCGGTGAGGTGTTGGTCGGCGAGGTCGCCAAGCGGCAGGCGGTGACCAACGTCGACCGTACGGCCCGCTCGGTGAAACGGCACATGGGCGAGGGCGACTGGCGCTTCCCGGAGCAGAACGACGTGGACGGCAAGCGCTACACGGCGCAGGAGATCTCGGCCCGGGTGCTGCAGAAGCTGAAGCGCGACGCCGAGTCCTACCTCGGCGAGGACGTGACGGACGCGGTGATCACGGTACCCGCCTACTTCAACGACTCCCAGCGCACCGCGACCAAGGAGGCCGGCGAGATCGCGGGCCTGAACGTGCTGCGGATCATCAACGAGCCGACCTCCGCCGCCCTCGCCTACGGCCTGGACAAGGAGAACGACCAGACGGTGCTGGTCTTCGACCTCGGTGGTGGCACCTTCGACGTCTCCCTGCTGGAGATCGGCGAGGGCGTGGTCGAGGTGAAGGCCACCAACGGTGACACCCACCTGGGCGGCGACGACTGGGACCAGCGCGTCGTCGACCACCTGGTCAAACAGTTCAAGAACGGCTACGGCGTCGACCTGTCCAAGGACAAGATGGCCGTTCAGCGTCTCCGGGAGGCCGCCGAGAAGGCCAAGATCGAGCTGTCGGCCGCCTCCGAGACCTCGATCAACCTGCCGTACATCACCGCCTCCGCCGAGGGCCCGCTGCACCTGGACGAGAAGCTCACCCGCGCCCAGTTCCAGCAGCTGACCGCCGACCTGCTGGAACGCTGCGAGCGGCCGTTCCACCAGGCGGTGAAGGACGCGAAGGTCAAGCTCGCCGACATCGACCACGTGATCCTGGTCGGCGGCTCCACCCGGATGCCAGCCGTCACCGACCTGGTGAAGAAGCTCACCGGCAAGGAGCCGCACAAGGGCGTCAACCCTGACGAGGTCGTCGCCATCGGCGCTGCGCTCCAGGCCGGTGTCCTCAAGGGCGAGGTCAAGGACGTCCTGCTGCTGGACGTCACCCCGCTGTCCCTCGGCATCGAGACCAAGGGCGGCATCATGACCAAGCTCATCGAGCGCAACACCACGATCCCGACCCGGCGCTCGGAGGTCTTCACCACCGCCGACGACAACCAGCCGTCGGTGAGCGTGCAGGTCTACCAGGGCGAGCGGGAGATCGCCGCGTACAACAAGAAGCTCGGCATGTTCGAGCTGACCGGCATCGCACCCGCGCCGCGCGGCCTGCCGCAGATCGAGGTCACCTTCGACATCGACGCCAACGGCATCATGCACGTCGGCGCGAAGGACCTCGGCACCGGCCGGGAGCAGAGGATGACCGTCACCGGCGGCTCCTCCCTGCCCAAGGACGAGATCGACCGGATGATGCGCGAGGCCGAGCAGCATGCCGAGGAGGACCGCCGCCGGCGCGAGACCGCCGAGACGCGCAACCAGGGTGAGCAACTCGTCTACGCCACCGAGAAGTTCATCGCCGACAACGCCGACAAACTCCCGGCGGACGTCAAGACCGAGGTCCAGGCAGCCCTGGCGGAGCTCAAGGACAAGCTCAAGGGCCAGGACACCGCCGCGATCCGTACGGCGAGCGAGAAGGTCGCCCAGGTCAGCCAGAAGCTCGGCCAGGCCATCTACGCCCAGACCGGCGCCGACACGGCGAGCAGCGGCCCAGGTGCCCCGGGCGGCCCGCGGAGCGAGGAGGAAGTCGTGGACGCCGAGATCGTCGACGAGGACGATCGCAAGGGAGGCGCCCCATGACCGCACCCATCGGCTGCGCCGTCCGTCCGATGGCGAAGCACGATCATGCAGGGAGTCGGGAGGCGCTCTACCGGCGGATGGCCGAGATCAGTGCGCCGGGCCGCTCCTCGCGCTGCGGCGGTGCTACGGAGTGGTGCCGGTGGTGCCGGCGGTGCCCGGGCGGTCTCCTGTCATCTGCTCGAAGCAGGCGCGCCACGAGCCTTCCTGCGGCCGCCAGCCGTAGGCCGTCTCGGCGAGCGTGTTGTCCGCGCCGCGCGCCCAGCCCGGTCGTCCGTGGCCCGGGGCGGGCGTCGGCGCGCCGAGTGCGCGGGCCAGCGCCGGCATCCAGTCGCGGGCCGCAGCCGGTTCGTCGTCCACCACGTTGACCGCACCACTGGGCCAGTCCAGCGCGGCGAGTGCGGCCCTCGCCGCGTCCGCGACGTGGAGGAACGACGTCACCGTGTGGTCCGCAGCGAGTTCGCTCGACGGTGCTGCGTCTCCTGTACCGCTGCCTGTCGAAGCCGGGCGGTCGGCCGCCTGGAACTCGTCGACCGCGGTGTGGCCGTGTTACGGACTCGGCCAGGAAGAGGTGATCCGGTCCGGGGAGTCCGGGGGCATGGCGTCGAACAGCGTGAAGACCGTCAACCGGGTGCCGTCGTTGGTCTCGGCGCGGATGGCTCGGTACCGGTTCCCGGCCGTGTCCCGCACGGTGATGGGGCCGGTGCCGGCTCCGGCGAGTATCAGCGTGACGACCAGCGTGTCACCCTTGGTGACCGGGCTCTTGATCTGCGATGAGTCGCCGGTCGTGGCGGCCACGTCGAGAGGGGAGGCGGCCAGCGGGGTCGGCGCCGGTGGCTCGACCGACTGCTGCCGCACCTGGATGCGCTGCCAGGCGGCCCGCCAGCGCGTGAGCTCCTCCGTGGGCGCGCCGAAGGCGGTGGCGAGTGCCAGCACCCGTGCCAGGGGCGGGAGTCGGCTCCGCTGAGGGCTCATGTCCCCCGAGAGGGTGCTGCGCGGAAGGCCGGTGCGGCGCTCGAGTTCGCGCAGCGACGGGTTGCCGGACCACGCCTTGAAGGCCCGGAGCCGGCACACGAACTCCTGCGCCGTGGTCGCTCCACCCGGATCGGGCATCGTCGCCGGAGCCCGGTTCGGTAACCGGTCCGGATCCCCGTACATGTCTCGCTCGGTCACATGACCCCCCCTCGAGTGATCGGTCCGATCGACCGATCGCGGCGTGTGTGCCGGGGACCATCCTGGCCAACACCAACTGACCACTCCATGGCGTTTCCTTGGCGTTCTATGATGAACCCTTGTCAGGGACCCGCCAGGGTCGTGGGTCAGAAGTCACCGGCGGGGGACGCGTTCGCGGCGCCGGGCCGTTCCTGCCGCCGTCGTTCCCGTGGATGACCACCCGTCGGAGGCGATCGTGCTGGGGGATTTCGGAACGCTGCTGCGACAGTACCGGTACTCGACCGGGTGGACGCAGGAGGAGCTCGCGGAACGGTCAGGCATCTCGACGCATGCGATCAGCGTGCTCGAGTCAGGACGGCGGCGGCCTCGCCTGTCGTCGGTGGCGAGGCTGGTCGCGGGCCTGGGGCTGGACCCGGCCGACCGCGACCGGCTGCTCTCCGCGGCACGCGGGGAGTCGGAGCCGCAGCCCGGCAGGGAGCCGGTCGAACGCGTGGTGCCCCGGCTGCTGCCCTACGCCGTCCCGGACTTCACCGGACGGCGAGGCGAGGTGGACCGGCTGCTGGCCCTGGCCACCGGGCCGGCCGGCGCCCGGGCCCGTCCGCTGGTGATCTCGGCCATCGACGGCATGGCCGGTGTCGGCAAGACCGCCTTGGCCGTCCATGTCGGGCACACCCTCGCCGGCCGGTTCCCCGACGGGCAGCTGTTCGTCGACCTGCGCGGTTTCACTCCGGACCAGCCGCCGCTCGAACCGGGCGCCGCGCTGGCGAGTCTGCTCCGGGCGGTCGGTGTCAGCGAGACCGCACTGCCGTCGCACACCGAGGAGCGCGCCCGGCTGTGGCGCAGCCGGGCGGCGGGCAAGCGGTACCTGATCGTGCTGGACAACGCCGTCGACGCCGAGCAGGTCCGCCCGTTGATCCCCGGCGGCCCGCGCTGCCTCGTGCTGGTGACGTCCCGGCGGCGCGTGCCCGCACTGGACGGGGCGGTCAGCGTGCCCCTGGACGTACTGGGCCATGACGAGGCGGTGGAGCTGTTCGCCCGGATCGCCGGCCCGGACCGGGTCGCGGGCCATGCCGCCACCGTGGACGAGATCGTCGCACTGTGCGGAAGACTGCCGCTGGCGCTGCGGATCGCCGCCGCCAGACTGGCCCATCATCCCGCCTGGACGCCCGTCGAGTTGCTGCAGCGGATCCGGCGTCCACAGAAGTTGCTGACCCAGCTCTCCGACCACGACCGGAGCGTCGCGGCGGCCTTCGTGGACTCCCATCACGCCCTCACCCCGGCGCAGCAGCGCGCGTTCCGGCTGGCCGTGCTGCATCCCGGCGAGGACGTCACGCAGCACGCCCTCGCCGCCCTGATCGACGCACCGCTGGAGGAGACCGAGGAACTCCTGGAGTCGCTGCACGACCACCACCTGCTGATCGAACGAACGGCCTTCCGGTACACCTTCCACGACCTGCTGCGCGCCTTCGCCGGTGAACTGCTCGCCCGGGAGGAACCCGAACACCTCCAACGAGCGGCGCTCATAAGGCTGTTCGACCACTACCGTCACACCGCCGCCTCGGCGATGGACCTACTGGCCCCGCTGGAACGGCATCACCGACCACAGCCACCCGCGCCCGGCGGTACCCCCCTGGTATTCGCCGACCGGGCGGACGCGGCGGACTGGCTGGCGCGGGAGCAGGCCAACCTGCTGGCTCTCGCCCGCCATGCCACCGACGCCGACCTGCCGGAGTACGCGGCGGACCTGCCGGCGATCCTCTGGCGCCACCTCAAGCGCCACATGCCCGCCCACGAGGCACTCGGGCTGGGCGTCCGCGCCGTGCGGGCCACCCGGCAGCTCGGCGATCCGGCCGGTGAGGCGGCCGCGCTACGGCATCTCGGGCTGGTCCAGTACCAGCTCGGCGACTTCCCGCAGGCGCTCGACCTCCTCCACCAGGCCCTGGAGATCCAGCGGAGGACCGGCAACCGCAACGGTGAGGCCCATGTCCTGGCCAACCTGGGCCTCACCCTGACCCGGATGGGGCGTCTGGAGGAGGCCCTCGACCACCAGCGGCGGGCGCTGTGGCTCAGCCGGGACATCCCCGAGCCGGCGGTCGAGGGGATCGTCCTGCTCAATCTGGGACCCACGCTGACCAGACTCGGGCAGCTGCAGGAGGCCCTGGACTACCACCGTGAGGCGCTGGACCACCACCGGCGCGGCGGCAACCGCCTGGGCCAGGCCATAGCGCTCAACCAGTTCGGCGAGCACCAGCAGAAGCTGCAACGCCATCCGGAGGCCCTCGACCTGTACCAGGAGGCGCTGGATCTGCACCGGGACCTCGGCGACACTTTCGGTCAAGCCGAGTCGCACACCCTGCTTGGCGACGCCCTGTTGGCCATGGACGCTCCGGCGAGCGCCCTCCGGCACTACCGGGCTGCGATCGAGTTCCTGCCGCACACCGGTGAGCGGTACAACCTCGGCCGCATCCACTTCGGGCTGGCGCGCACGCACCGGCGCCTGGGAGAACCCGGCACCGCTCGGAAGCACGCCGAACAGGCCGTAGAAATCCACACCTCGCTGAACGTCCCCGAGGCGGCCGAAGCCCGGGCCCTGCTCGACTCGCTGGCGGAGTGAACCGGACGGCGTCCCGCTGCCGTCGCGGCCTGGGCCGAGGTCGTGGCGGCCAGGCCGAGCGTGGCCGCTGTGGGGGCGATGGCCGTTGCGCGTTCGGCAGTGGTGGTGATTCGCACGGTTCTTTTCCTGTGGCGAGCTCCGGCCCCGGGACGTGGACCTGGGTGGGGGATCGAATCTCGGACTACCTCATCGACGTCATCTTCCCGGCACAGCCGGATGATCGAGGTCGTGTCCGGCCGTGGCCGAAGCCGAGCAGTGGGAGCGGACCCGCAAGGGCCCGCTCCCACCTCACTCACCACACCTGGCTCAGTTGATCGGGCCGCAGGCCCAGGTGTTGTTGTTGGCGGTGTCGATCAGACAGGCCTCCAGGCTCTGGCCCGGACCGTCGTAGTACCACGGCGACGGGTCGCTGCTGGGGGTCGCGCCGGCGGCGCCCAGCCACTTCCAGGCGTTCCGGTCGAAGACACCGAACAGACAGTGGCCGGGGTTGGCGGTCGGGACGATGTTCATCCAGTCGTGGCCGCCACTCCACAGCGTGATGTTCTCCACCGCCTCGCAGCCGCCGGTGCCGAACCTCCAGCTGCCCTCGACGGTCTCGGTGGCCTGGGCCGAGGTCGCGGAGCCGATCCCGATCGCGCCCATCGCCGCCGCGGCGATCGCGGCGGCAGCGATGCGCTTCCTGGTCCTGGTGAATCGCATGGTGCTCCTCCAAAAGGTCGGTTCCACCCCGGGGTTGGCGCCGGGAATACCCGAACCTCAGCAGCCGGGGCAACGGAGGACAACGGGTCGAGCACTAGCTCGGACGATCCCGGACGCCCCCGGACACCGTCCGGACAGCGCCGAGCACCTCTGGAGCCGGTCTGCGTGTGTCACTTCCATCCGTTGCTCGGCCTGAACCCCCAGCGTGGCTCACGCCAAACGGCGCCTGCGGTTCCAGCGGCTCGGCCGCCAACGCCTGCGGCCTCAACGCCGCTGGCAGTATCAACTCGATTTCCAGAAAACTGAATTCCACGTGCAGGGAGTCGCTTTTCACCTTCTCCGCATGCGACCGGGCGGGGCCCGTGAACGCCATGCCCGGTCGATGCTCATCCAGTCCATGGTGTGAACTGGCTGGCCAGGATTTGACGTAGTGCTCGATCGAGCAGGGGAATTGGCCGATGAGTTGGGACACGGCGGTCGCGTTGATCGGTAAACGTGCGGCAGGCGTGTGCTACACCGGGAACACCCGTACCGCGAGCGGAGCGGCGCTCGCCCGGAACGCTTCACTCATCGTCAGTGCAGGTAGACGCATATGCGGATTGTCGTGTGGGAGATGACGGATGCGATCACTGCAGCCGGCGGAGCAGGAGGATCTCATTCTCGGTATTCCTCCAACGAATGATCAGAGGATCTGGGAGCGGCTGGCCGAGGAGAACGCAGTCTCGGCCGGACTCGTAGGGAACCGGACGGCGGATTCCGGAACGGATGTCCGGTTGGCGCATACACAACCGGAATCCGGGACGCACGAGCCCTCGGCAGTGAACGTTCGGGCGGCATGGGTGGATGAGCTGCCCTTGTGGGCCGGACAGGGAACGGTTGAGCCGGAAGGTGCTCGGCTGCCGACGGACGGGGCCGGGCTGCCCGATCTCAAGGCGCAGCTACGGGAAGTGGTGGCGGCCTGGAAGGAGATCGTGCCCGAGGGGCGCAGCACGGCCGACGACCTGCGACTGGCCCTGGAAGCCGATGTCGAGGCGCTGCAGGTCCGGTGGCAGCTGGTCGCCGTGGCCCCGGGAAGGCGCGCGGGGCCGGTCACCGAGCGGGCGACGGTTCGCCCTGCGGCAGAGCAGGGCGCGGCGGCCGTCAACGCGGCTTTCCGCGATGCCGATCGGTGTGCCGCAACCCTTCACGGCGTACCGGAGTGGCAGCGACTTCGGGCCGTGCGAGAAACGGTGGGTCATCTGTGGCGAACCCTTGCGGTGGGGGCGGGGGAGTACGTCGGTCGGCTCTTCGCCGATCGTCGTGTCTCCGAGTTCCTTCGCAATGTGTCGATCCACGCGTGCGAGACGATCGCCCGGCTCGCCCTCCTGGCCGCTGACCATCTGCGTCGTGGCCAGATGGCGTTGCCGAGCGCGGAGACTCTCCTCGCACTCGGCAACGCGGCAGGTGCCTACACCATGTCCGCCCGGGGTCAGGTCGGCACTTTCGCCTCTGAGGCCGGACCGCCATCCTTGACCGTCGATGTTCCCGCACTGCGGCGGATGGGCGAGGCGCTGCAACGGCCGGGCCCGATGCCCGCGCAACCCAGGAGCGTCTCGGCGAGCGCGGCCCTGGCAAGGTCGGCCCGCCGGCTCCCGAAGCGGCCGGTCGCCGCCACAGGTGAGCAGCCCGCGCACCTGCGGCGTGGCGGATCGTCCGTCCAGCCGGGACGCAAGCCCAACCAGAGGTGAGCCGAGGCCTGCAGCGAGCCCAGTGTGTTCACACTTTCCGCTTGCCGGTCTCCGTACTGCCACCCGACCTGAGGACCGATCATGAACCCGAACTCAGAGCAGCCGGACGTCGAGCAGGTGGCCGCCGTCGCCCTGAGGAGCGCCGCCGCATACACGCTTGCGGACCTGGCTGTCAGCGACGACCGCTACGACCAGATGGCAGCCATCATCGCTGCCTCATTCGCCACCGAGGCGCCCCTCGGGATCACTGTCGGACAGTGGCAGGTAGATGGTCGACCTCGCTGACGCACTCGACGAGCTCGCCCGGTGCTCGCCGGACATCCAGCAGCTGCGGGACCGTCACATGGCCGCCCTCCACACCCGAGACGCCGCCACCGCGCTGCGCAACGCCCTGCCCGTCGAGCGGGGTGAGGTGCCCGTTCCTTTTCCGTCGTTTGACGTTCAGTCGCTTTGGAGTATCGACCCCATGAACCTGAATCCCCACGGTGCCCAGGATGCCGAGCAGGATGCTGCCGTCCTTCTGTCGTACGCGATCACGGCTGCGCACGATCTGGCCGACCTCGCGGTCCAGGACGACCGCTACGACCAGCTGGCCGCCCTCGCCGCCGCCTATGCCAGCCAAGCGGGCGCCTATCTGCCGCTGCCGGACGTTTCCCCTGCTGACATGGACGGCGGGATCGACCATCACGATCTGATCCGTCAAGCGGCCCTCGGCAGCGCGCTGCAGATCTCGGACCCTCGCTTCGTCCGGGAGGCCGAGTTCGTCGGCGTGCGGCTCGGCCGGGCCCTCTTCTCCGACGGCTGGACCCACCGCGACGGCGCACGGCGAAACCCCCGCGCCGCCGACGACATCGTCGCCACGCGGACCGACGCGGCACATCTCCTCGCCGCCCTCCACGCCGTCCCGGCCGCCGGGCAGGTCCTCGCCGAGCACACACCCTGGATCGCCGCAGCCGCGGTCGAACACGGGGTCTTCCTCAGCTCCGACCCCGCCCACAACCCCCGTGGCAGCACGTCGGCCGACCGGTTCCAGGACGGCTGGACCAGGTGGTACCCGGCGATGCCGCAGCAGACCGCCGCGGTGACGGAGGCCTACAATGCGGCCCGCCAGGCGTCCGCGGCCGCCCAGGCCGCCACCGCCCGGGCCGCGGACGCCGCAGGACACCCCGTCGACCGCGCCGTGCTCGACGCCGACCGGCGCCGAACCCTCGGCTTCACCGGAGACCCGGCCCGTGACGCCCGACGCCTGAACACCGATGCCGCCCGCGCCCGCAGCACGACAACGCGACGTCCCCCCGAGCCCGCGCCACTGCCGGGGCACCGGGCCGCTGAACTGGCCCGGGAGGTCGGCACCCGTCACCCGCAACGCGGGAGGACGAGATAGGGCAGGCCCGCACGGGGCCGGGTCAGTCGGCTGATCCTTCGCCATCCGTGTAGCCATCCATGTACCAGACGCTGGGCACTCGGCCGGGGAGCCGGTGCCCGGTGCGGTGCTCGCCCTTGGTGCAGCCGGCGAACGGCCCGGCCGGGCCGCGCAGGTCGGCGATGTGGGGCCGGTAGTGGTCGCGGTACCAGACGCTGGGCCCGGTGTAGCCGCAGGTGGCGGGATCGGTCAGCTCCTGCCAGGCCAGCCACATCGCGTGCAGCACGCCGACGGTGTCCCCATGCTCGATCCACCGGTGGCACCACCGGGCGTCGGCGGACACCTCGCCGAGGCAGCCGGGGACGAGGACGCCCTCGACCCACTCCGCGAGCAGCCTCAGGCGTGCCACCGCGCCGACCAGCCTCAGGAGGTCAGCGGGCTGGCGGGGGTGGGCGAGAGCGATGCGGATCAGGAAGGGGACGGCCAGGGCGCCGGTGGCGAAGGGGCTATCCTCTTGCCAGGTTCTGGCCCACAGCGTGTGCAGGGCCTGGTCGGCGGTCCCGGTGTCGCCGAGGCGGATCTCCTCCAGCAGGACGGGCAGAGTCCTGGCGGGGGCGCGAACGTGGTCGAACCGGGTCCAGGGCACCGCGTCGTAGCGTAGGTTGTCCTTGATCGCCGGGGTCATGGCGGACACGGCCACGCGTACGTCCTCCGGCGTGCCCTCGCGGGACTCCTGCCAGGAACTCCTCACCGCGCGTCGAGGAACTCGATCACGCGCCGCGTCAGGAGCGCGGAGGCTTCCGGGTCGTGGGACGCCAGCGAACCGTCCGCGAACAGGTGCTGTTCTCCGGGGTACAGGAACATCTGAGCGTCGGCGGAGCCGGAGACGAGCGCTTGGGCGGCTTCGAGATCCTCGGCGAAGAACGGGTCGGCCTCCTTCGCGTGCACCTGTACCGGCACGCCGCTGGGCCAGGCCGTGCCGAACTCGGAGACCGGGACGCAGCCGGAGAACAGCAGTGCGCCCCGGGCGCCCGGCCGGGTCTGTGCCAGCTTCTGGGTGGGGAGCACCCCGAGGGAGAAGCCCCCGTAGACGATCCCCCGAGGCAGGTTCTCGGCCGCGCGGACGCCCCGCTCGATGATCTCGCCGAAGCCGACCCGCTGCGCGTAGCCGACGCCCTCCTCGATGGTGTCGAACGTGCGCCCGTCGAACAGGTCGGGGGTGTGTACGGCATGCCCGGCCGCCCGCAGCTCGTCGGCGAAGCCGAGGACGCCGGCGGTCAGCCCCTGCGCGTGGTGAAACACGAGGATCTCTGCCATACCTGAGCCGCTCCCCACCCCTTGACGTCAACCTCAGCCCGTTGCACGAACGATCAATGATCCTAGAACGTGAGTTCGATCCATGTCGATGGGTGCCCGGCTCGGATTCCAGCTCCGGGCCTCAGCGTCGCGTCTCAGCGTCGCCTGACCGGGCCGGGATGTCGGCATCGGCCGGCACGATGCCGACCATGGTGAGAACACTGCATTGAGGGCTTTTCCGCGACCGACCAGCCGATCTCCATGCCGACCACCAAGTTCGTCGGCCAACCCGTGCGGCTGACAGACCCGCAGTGGCCGATCAGCGCGGCATGGGACCGGCCGATGCGGTTCGTCGGCCAGATCGAGTTGGGCCCGGTACTCGGAGCGGCCGGCCACGGGAAGATGGCCTACGTCTTCGTGACCCATGCCGATCACGAAGAGGACTTCTTCGATCCCGACATCATCGACCCCGACGGCGGCGAGAACGCGGTGATCGTGCAGCCGGGCGGGGACGCGGGGGCCATGCCGGCCAGGTGCGCCCACTGGTGACCGGACCCGGGCTCTACGGCCGTGACGGGTCGGCAGCGGAGTTCACCCTCGGCCTCCGCCCTGTCGCCGAGCCAGGGTTCATGACGGACGAGGAGTTCGAAGCTCTGCCTTCTGCCGACCGGGACCGCTCCGTCGAGCGGATCGACAGCGACAAGATCGGCGGACACCGTTGTTCATCCAGGACGACGAGCGGCCGGAGGGCGGCCCCCGGCGGTTGCTGCTGCAACTGGACTCGAACTGGGTGCCGTACCACCTCAACCTCGGCGCGTCGCCGAGGTTGTTCGCCTTCGTGTCCGAGGACGGCGCCCGGGGCAAGCTGCTCGTCCAGGACTCCTGAACCGAAAAGGTCA
The DNA here is from genome assembly GCF_017427025.1 of Streptomyces sp. FH025. GTDB lineage: Bacteria > Actinomycetota > Actinomycetes > Streptomycetales > Streptomycetaceae > Kitasatospora. The sequence continues at coordinate 5,069 of NZ_JAFLNG010000050.1, read as the reverse complement.
ACCGACCGAATGAGGCCGGTCAATCCGACGGAATGTCGGGTTGACCGGCCTCGTTGCTTGCCGGACGTAATCGGGTCCTCAGCCGTTCCGCAAGGACCCGATGCGCTTTTGCAGGCCAGATGAGGTGCTGAGGGCGGGGTGGATCAGCTGCCGGCCTGGTCCGGGGTAGGCAGCCCTTGGGAGCCAGCCACAGGGGTTGCGGTGCTCATTGCGGTCGGAGGGGCGGCGGTGGGCGGGTTGGCCGTCGAGCTTGAGCGTGTCGAACCTGGCCGCGAGCTTGTGAAGGTTGGCGTGAGCGATCTGGAAGGAGAGAAAGAGGGACTGGGCGGCGATGCCGCAGGTGCGGCTGCGCCACGTTTTCGCACCACCACACTGGCCCGCTGGCCAGCACTGACGAGTCGATATAACTTCTGGGGAAGTGGAGCCCACGCTCATCCGGCACGACAGACAGCTGGGTCACCTACAGGCCCGGAACTTTGATCAGCGTTGAGCATGCTGCGTCAGCCTGCTGGACACACGGGGCCGATTGACTGGCCCGACAGGTACGCCGCCCGTTCCTGCGGCGTGAAATCGCGGTTGACGGTGCGACAGATCTTCTGGATTGCTGCGGCGGGTCGGGGAAGGATGGCGTTCCATAGCCGCGCCGTGTGGTCGCGGCTGCCGGTGGCGAGGGTGCGCCCGTCAGGGCTGAACGCCACCGACCATACCCAGGCGGTGTGGCCGGTCAGGGTGATGCGGGGCACGCCGGTAGCGACATCCCACAACCAAGCGGTGCTGTCGCGGCTGCCGGTGGCGAGGGTGCGCCCGTCGGGGCTGAACGCCACCGAGGACACCCAGTCGGTGTGGCCGGTCAGGGTGGTGCGGGTGGTGCCGGTCGCAACGTCCCACAATCTAGCGGTGTGGTCGTAACTGCCGGTGGCGAGGGTGCGCCCGTCAGGGCTGAACGCCACTGACCACACTCCGTTGTTATGGCCGGTCAGGGTGGTGCGGGTGGTGCCGGTCGCAACGTCCCACAATCTAGCGGTGTGGTCGTAACTGCCGGTGGCGAGGGTGCGCCCGTCAGGGCTGAACGCCACCGAGGCCACTGTGTCAGTGTGGCCTTTCAGGGCGGTGCGGGTGGTGCCGGTGGCAAGGTCCCACAGCCGCGCCGTGCCGTCTAAGCCGCTGCTGGCGAGGGTGCGGCCGTCAGGGCTGAACGCCACCGAGACCACCTCGTCGGTGTGGCCGCTCAGGACTGCGCGGGTGGCGCCGGTGGCCACATCCCATAGCCGTACGGTGCGGTCCTTGCTGCCGGTGGCGAGGGTGCGCCCGTCGGGGCTGAACGCAACCGCCCGTACCTGGTCGGTGTGGCCTTTCAGGGCGGTGCGGGTGGCGCCGGTGGCCACATCCCATAGCCGCACGGTCTGGTCGTTGCTGGCGGTGGCGAGGGTGCGCCCGTCGGGGCTGAACGCCACCGAGTTCACCTGTGCGGTGTGGCCGGTCAGCGCGGTGCGGGTGGTGTCGGCGGTCATGTCCCACAGCCGCGCCGTGCGGTCCTTGCTGCCGGTGGCGAGAGTGCGCCCGTCGGGGCTGAACGCCACCGAGACCACCGGGCCGGTGTGCCCGGCCAGGCTGGTGCGGATGGTGTCGGTGGTCGTGTCCCACAGCAACACGGTCTGGTCGTACGTGCCGGTGGCGAGGGTGTGTCCGTCGGGGCTGAACGCCACCGACCACACCCCCTCGGCATAGCCGGTCAGGGTGGTGCGGCTGGTGCCGGCGGCCGTGTCCCACAGCCGCGCCGTGTGGTCGCCGCTGCCGGTGGCGAGGGTACGCCCGTCGGGGCTGAACACCACCGAAAACACCCTGTCGGTGTGCCCGGCCAGGGTGGCGCCGGTGGTGCCGGTGGCAACGTCCCACAACCGAGCGGTCTGGTCGTTGCTGGCGGTGGCGAGGGTGCGTCCGTCGGGGCTGAACGCCACCGAGTTCACCTGTGCGGTGTGGCCGGTCAGGGTGGCGCGGGTGGCGTTGGTGGCCGTGTCCCACAGCCGCGCCGTGTGGTCGCCGCTGCCGGTGGCGAGGGTGCGTCCGTCGGGGCTGAACGCCACCGAAATCACCGCTCCGGTGTGGCCTTTCAGGACTGTGCGCGTGGTGTGGGTGGCCGTGTCCCACAGCCGCACGGTCTGGTCGTTGCCGCCGGTGGCCAGAGTGCGCCCGTCGGGGCTGAACGCCACCGAACTCACCGCTCCGGTGTGGCCTTTCAGAACTGTGCGGGTGACGCCGGAGGCCACGTCCCACAACCGCACGGTCCGGTCGCCGCTGGCCGTGGCGAGGGTGCGCCCGTCGGGGCTGAACGCCACCGAGTTCACATAGTCGTTGTGGCCGACCAAGCGGTGCCGGAGTGGGAGGGCTGCCGCGCTCTCCAGGTTTGCGAGGGATTCGGGAGTTCGGCTGATGTGGTACGCCTGAATGGCCAACAGCGAGGCGAGATCCGGGCTTGCGTCCATGAGCTTGCTGGACTGGGCGGCGAGCTGCTGGGATTGGATGGCCAGCTGCCGGGACAGGGCTTGCTGCTGTGCGTCGACCGCTGTCCGCCACTGCCAGAAGGTTCCTCCTGCGGCGAAGAGCGCGACGACGAGCAGGGCGGCCAGGATCGTGTTGAGGCGTCTGCGGCGCCGGATGGCGGCCTGTTGGCGTTGGTTGCTGGCGGTGAGAAAGTCGGCGATGTCGCTTGGCAGATGGCGTTGGTGTGCCCATTCGAGGCCTTCGGCGAGTGCGGTGCCTCCGAGTAGGTCTCCGGGATCGCGGCCTCCCTCAGCCCAGCGGGTACGCCGTTTGCGAGTGGTTTCGAGCCATTCCTGGAAGCGGTGGTCCTGGTCCACCCACCGGTGCAGTGTGCCCCAGTCGCGGATGAGTGCGTCATGGATCAGTTCGGCCACCGGCTGCCTGGCGGGGACATCGGACCCTTCAGGGGCGCGGGGCGTGTAAGTGGTGATGATGCGATGCCGGGTGAGCGCGGCGACGACATCGTCGATGGCTCTGTCGGTGCCGGGAGCGGCAGAGGTGTTGGCTGCCAGCTCGCGCAGTTCCCGCAGGGGAAGCTGTTCGCGGACGGCGGGAATCTGGTAGCCGGGCTCCGCTGGTCGGACCAGGGAAGTGAGGATCCGTTGCGCGATGGGCAGATGATCGGGAGGTATCTGGTCGAGCGCGGAGTCGCACCAGGTGGTCAGACTGCCGGTGACTGCGCCGATGCGCCGGTAGGCGTCGTGGGTGAGGTACCCGTCCTGGCGCCGCTGCCACAGCTGGCTGAGCGTCAGCTCCAGCAGCGGCAGCACGGTGACGGGCGCCTGCCCGGACACTGCTCCCTCGGGGGTGGTGGCCAGGACGTCGGCGGTGATCCGCTCGGGCAACTCGGGCTCGAAGTGGGCCCCCACGTCCTCGGCGGGCAGCGTGATGATGTCGTGGAGGTCGTCCCGGCTCAGGGTGGCCGGCAGGTTGAGCAGCCCAGGCAATGCGGCTTCGAGCAACTTGGGGGCCCAGGCGGCCAGTTGGGGATAGAAGTCGTCGCGCATGACCAGGATCACGCTGAGCTGGGCGGGTGAGTCGGCCACCGCGGTGAGCTGCTCCGCGACAGCCAGGCGGTTCTGCTGCTGATCGTTGGCGGACGGGATGAGGAGTTCCTCGAACTGGTCGATGACCAGGAGGACGCGCCGGCGGGTCGGGTCGGCCGCGAGTCTGCGGGTGACGGCTGCGGTGATCCCGTCCGTGGTGGCCCCGGGCAGTCCGGCGCGTTCGAGTTCGGAGAGCAGGTTCTGTCGCGGTCGGGCGATCACGGGCAGCCATCGGTCGCTGCCTGGCAGCTCTCCGGCGGCCAGCGCCGGCAGGACACCGGCCTGGATCAACGATGACTTGCCTGAGCCGGAGGGTCCCAGCAGCAGCGTCAGCCGCCGCTGCCGGGCCAGGTTCGCCAGTACCTGCCGCACCGCTTCTTTCCGGCCTTCGAACCAGTGGGCGTGTTCCGCGGTGAACGGCTCCAGCCCGCGGTAGGGGCACACGTCCCGCAAGGCCAGTTCGGGCCAGATCTCCCGCAGCACCTGGGTCGGGGTGACGTAGGCGATGCCCTGCCCCCTCTCGTAGTCGTCGGGAGCGGTGATCTCGGTCAGCATGCCGATGACCAGACCGGTCACCTCGTCGAGGACCGGCCCGCCGCTGAACCCCGTCGTCAGGTCGTTGGCCGCGGTCAGCTGCAGATGCGCACCCCTGCTCTCGGTGGCCGGCAGCAGGTCACCGGCCACGCCGAAACCGAAGTGCCCGCCCGGCGGGGCCTGGGCGGGGAACCCGAACGAGCGCACCTGATGGCCCCGACAGCCCGTCGAAGAGCCCAACGGCAACGCCGTCGCACCCGACAAGGTACTGCTCAGCCGTACAACGGCCACGTCCTCGCCGTCCGGGGCACGCCACGCGTCCTCCACAACGTGTCCCTCGGCCTGCGGCGCACCTTCCACGTGAGGGAAGAGCAGCCGCACCCCCGTACCGGGCCCGGCCCCGGCAGCATGTACGACGTGCGCACAGGTGACCAGGACGTCCACACCGACCAGGAAACCGGCCCCGACCACCTCACCGGCCGGTCCAAGGATCTGAGCCACAGCACGGACCAGCCCCGATGTGCGGCCGCTGTCCGGTCCGCCGTCGACGTCATTCACTGGACATGCCCGAACCCTCAGCGCCCGGGTAACCGGGGCGATTCCTGTTCCACATCATGGTCACCGTCAGGTGGCAGCTGGTACCACTCTTGGTGATCACGGCCCCGGCCTCGACCGCGAGGTCGATCCCGAACTCGATGGTGATCCCGTCAGGGCCTGCCCTGCGCAGTTGGTCGAGTATGGCGCGGGCCGCGTCGGTGACCGGTTCCAGGGCCCCTTGCAGGCTGCGTGGCAGGTCATGAATGGCATCGGTGACGCGGCCGGCCTTCACCGGCCCCTCCGCCGCACCCAGCACCTCGACCAGGAAGCAGCCCCCGCCCTCCAACGGAATCCGAGCCAGGGCTGCCAAAACCTCCTCCTCCACGTGTCGTGCTCGTCGTCGGCGCCGAC
>NZ_JAFLNG010000005.1 GCF_017427025.1 Streptomyces sp. FH025 | reverse complement strand
GGCCACCACCACCCGCGAGGAGCGGCTCGCGCTGCTGACCCGGCTACGGGACGGGATCGCCGAGGCCCAGGGCGAGATCACCTCGACCGTGGTCGCCGAGCTGGGCGCCCCGGTCGGCTTCGCCGGGGCCGTGCACGCCGGCCTGCCGCTGGCCGTGGCGACCTCCTACCTGGCCCTGCTCGCCGAGCACCCCTTCGAGGAGCGGATCGGCAACTCGGTGGTGCTCGCCGAGCCGGCCGGGGTCGTCGCGGCGATCACGCCGTGGAACTACCCGCTGCACCAGATCGTGGCCAAGGTCGTCCCGGCGCTGGCGGCCGGGTGCCCGGTGGTGCTCAAGCCCGCCGAGGACACCCCGCTGGTGGCCCGGCTGTTCGCCCGGCTGGTGCACGAAGCGGGCTTCCCGGCCGGGGTGTTCAACCTGGTGACCGGTACCGGCGCGGTCGCGGGCGCGGCGCTGGCCGCCCACCCGGAGGTGGACGTGGTGTCGTTCACCGGTTCCACCGCGGTCGGCCGGCAGGTCGCCGAGACGGCCGGGCGCGGGTTGAAGCGGGTCGCCCTGGAGCTGGGCGGCAAGTCCGCCAACGTGGTGCTGCCGGGCGCGGACCTGGCCCGCGCGGTCAACGTGAACGTGGCCAACGTGTTCGCCAATTCGGGTCAGACCTGCAGCGCCTGGACCAGGCTGCTGGTGCACCGGGACCAGTACGAGGAGGCCGTCACGCTCGCCACCACGGCCGCCGCCAAGTACGTCCCGGGCGACCCGACGGACCCGCAGACCCGGATCGGCCCGCTGGTCAACTCCAAGCAGCTCGAACGGGTGCGCAGCTACCTGCACGGCGCGCTCGCCGAGGGCGCCCGGCTGGTGGCCGGCGGCCCGGAGCCGCTGCCCGAGCTGCCGACCGGCTTCTACGTCCGCCCGACCGTGCTCGCCGACGTCACCCCGAACATGGCGGTGGCCCAGGAGGAGATCTTCGGCCCGGTCCTGTCGATCCTCTCCTACCGGGACGAGGACCACGCCGCCGAGATCGCCAACGGCACCGTCTACGGCCTGGCGGGCGGTGTCTGGGCCGCGGACACCGACACCGCCGCCGCCTTCGCCCGCCGCCTCGACACCGGCCAGGTCGACCTCAACGGCGGCCGCTTCAACCCGCTGGCCCCCTTCGGCGGCTACAAGAGCTCCGGTCTCGGCCGCGAACTGGGCCGCCACGGCCTGGAGGAGTTCCTCCAGTACAAGTCGCTGCAGTACTAGGCCTGTTCGTCGATGCGCTGTGAGGCACGTCTCATCGATCCAGCCATCTACGGGGCAGCACTGGCCCGGCTGTCTTCCGAAACTGGATCCACCAACCCGCACGGACCGGCCGGAGGACCTCCCCAGTGCGCACGACGAACACGCCTTCGAGGAAGCAGTCAAGGGTTCGACAGATTCAGGCCGACCTCGGCACATCCATGAATGAGGTGACCGCCGAACTCCACCGCAGCGACGTCAAGGCGGCCGGAGTCGGGACCGCCGCCGGCGCCGGAATCGCCATGATGGTCGCACTGAGTTCGGCTCCGCCCCCGGCGACCGGCCTGGCCCGGACGGCGGTGCTGATCTCGGTCGGCCTGTTGGTCGTTTCGCTCGGCCTGGTGCTGGCTTCCGGCCGCCCACAACTCCACCACGATAATCGCCTCGCGCTCTCGTTCAGCGACTTCGCAAGGCTGACGCCAGATCAATTGATCGAATCTGTCTCGGGGCGGAAGCACAGCGATTTGACGTCAGCCCAGGCCCAGCGACTGGCTTCTCTCTCGCGCTTGGCCGTACGCAAGTACCGCCTCCTCCGAACCGCTTCCGACATGCTCTCCCTCGGCCTGACTCTGGGAATCCTGGCCGCTGTGCTCATCCTTGAGGCACACTGAGCCGGCACGCCGTTCACACCCGCCGGCTCGGTGTCCGCCGAGCCGGCATCGCGTCCGCCCGGAGGCCCGATGCCAGAGTCACACCGCGAGTATCTGGGCGAGAGCTGCTGGGATTTGCTCTGCCGGCTGGCGCCGCTCAAGCACCGCAATTCCGGCACCACACTACTCAGGCAAGGGGACGACGCGACCTCCGTCATCCTCCTCGAACACGGCAACGTCATGGTGACCGCCCACGGCCCCCATGGCGCCGAAGAACTCCTCGCGGTCCGTGGAAGCGGCGAAATCCTGGGCGAAATGGCCGTGTTGACCAATGGACGGCGCAGTGCGACTGTACGAACCCTCGAACCCTGCCGGGTTCGTGTGGTCACTGCGGCCAAATTCAGCGATCTCGTGGACGAGCACGATCTACTCCGACGGCTCCTCCAACATTCCTACAGCCGCATCCGCGAATCCGACCGAACCAAGCTGGAGTTGGCCACCGGATCGGTCGCGCTCAGACTCGCCAGTCTGCTGTCGCGCCTCGCCGACACGGCGGCTACGGACGGCCCCGTCCGCATCCAGCTGCCGCAGGAGGATCTGGCCCGCCTGATCGGCGCCTCACGCAACGCGGTCGGCAGGGCCCTGAAGGAATGGAGCGGGCATGGCTGGCTGACCACCTCGGCCGGCGGCGGTCTGACGGTCACGAACCTGGCTGCGCTGCGCTCCCACGCGGCGACGGCGTAGGCGCACGAGCGCCACGGCGACGTGTCACAGGTCACCCTCGGCCTGCACACCAGTGGGCAGCACCGGCTGCGAAGGACCGACAGGATCGCTTCCGCCATCCGGACATCACCACCGACCCCACGGAGGACACCGTGACGCTGCTGCCCGCGCACACCGGCCCCGACGACCTTCCGCCGGACTACGCACTCCTGACCACCGACATCGTCGGCTACAGCAAGGTCCCCGAGACCGCCATGCCCGCCATGCGGAACGCGCTCGACGAGGCCCTGGCCGAGGCGTTCGAGGAGAGCGGTCTGGCATCCGAGTGGGAGAGCCACAACCTCGGACGGGACACCGGCGACGGGTGGATCAGGGTCGTGCCCGCCGCGAAACTTCCCCGGCTGGTCGACCCGTGCATCTCGCTCTTCGAGGAGGCCCTCCACCGGTACGACTGCGGGCGGCACGCGGCCGCGCCCGTACTGCGGACCCGGCTCAGTGTCCATCTCGGCCCGCTGTCCCCCGACTACCGGGGCAACGCGATCAACGACGTCTGCCGGCTGGTGGAGAGTGACGCGGTCCGTTCCGCGGCCGCCGTGGCGGCCGAGCACGACTCGTTCACCGCCGCCATCATCTCGGACGAGGTCCACCGGCGGGTGGTCCTGGCCGAACGCACCCTGGGCCTGTCGCCGCGGGACTTTCTCGAGGTCTCCGCAAACGTCCGGGAGAAGCAGTTCAGCCGTTCAGCCTGGGTCCACGTGCCCCGGCTGGCTCCCGCTCTCATCCGGCCCGCCGTCGAGGCCAGCCGGCCGGCCACCGGCACGTCGGCGGCCGGCCAGCCCGCGGCCGCGCCGGCCATCCAGATCACGGGCAACGTCGGCACTGCGGCAGAGACGATCCAGTGCATGAACGTCGGGGGCATCAGCTTCGCATGACCGAGTACCACCTGGCCGGGCCGCTGCACTTCCTGCCTCCGCCCAAGCGGATGAACCCGGCACCAGCCGGCCCGGCCCGCGAGGACGTGCGCCCCGGGGCACAGCAACCCGATCCGCCGGCGGAGCCCACCGCGACCGGGGCACCCGCCCGTGTACCCCCGGTGATCAGTGTCAACGGCAATGTCGGAATCGTGGCGGAGAACATCGAGAACCTGTACCTCCAGGACATGTTGGAGGTTCGGAAGCTGGACCGGCCGGAGCTGCTCGATTCGCCGACCTTCGCACGCCCGAACTCGTGGAATGACGTCTGGACGCAGGGAATGGCCGCGCTGGCCGATCCTTCGATCCGGGTGATCATCATGGTCGCCCCGCGCGGCTATGGCTCCACCACTCTCGTCCATCAGTTACTGGCAAAGCACACTCAAGCGGAACTGCCGATCCTCCAACTGGAGCCGAACTGGATGCGGCCGAAGGTCTCCAGGATTCCCCTCGGCCACCGCCAGATCTGTCAGTTCGACCTCAAGGACCCGGAGACCGACCGACTGTCGAACGCCTTCCTGACCGACCTTGGGAGCCAGGTCAAGAAACTGGCGGACGCCCAGTCGATGTGGGTGCTCAACATCACCACCGAGCTCTGGGCGAAGCATTGGGGGTGGTTCGCTCCCGGGGTCCAGGTGATCGAGCTCCGATCGCCGCCGGAGCCGCAGGAGGTCGTCGAACGCAGGCTCGTCACAATGCGGTTGCCCTGGCTCGTCCGCTACGTCCGCGAACGCACCGCCCGTACTCACCTCTCTGCCATGCGCGACGCCGTCCAAGCGGTCGGCGCCGCCCACGCGCTGGCCCGGCAGTGGGACGAGTTCAAGCGCGACAAACCACAGGCGTGGCGGGCGATCAGTAGGCCCCCCGAGGCCTTGCAGGACAGAGCACTTGACCAGAGCTTGCTGCTGCGCATCGTCAGCGCGCTCGGCGACTGGCGCGAGGAACTGGACCAGCGGTTCGCCCACGCCGACGGCTCGAAGGCGGGACTGCCGCTCGAAGACCGTTGCCTGCTCCTCTCGCTCGCGGTGCACCGGAGGGGACCCGCCCCCGCGATCTCGAAGTCGGCCAGGACCTTGGAGGGGATCATCGCCGACAGCGACCGTACCCAACCGCCCACGAGCGTCAGCCAGGTCTTCGCCGGCCGGGGGCTCCGGCAGCGGCTGCTCGACCTCGGGGCACGCGTGGACTCGCAGGACATCGTCGAGTTCCACCGCCCGGGCTTCGACGACGCCGTGCTCATGTACGTCTGGGACAACTACGAGGACATGCGGCCGGTCCTGGTGAAATGGCTCGTCCAGATCACAGCGCCCGGCAACCTCGCCCATTCCCCCAGTGTGTCGTCGCTGACCGCGCTGGCCCTGCGGCACCAGGACTCGTCGGTGCTCAGCAAGATCAGGGAGGCCGCCGGTCCTGGCCGGATCTCGATCTGCACCACGGTGATGACCAGGGTTCTGGGGAACGAGCAGATGGCACACGCCGCTTGGGCCCGGCTCTACCGATGGGCGGACGCCGGCACGGACTTCCAGACCGTCGTGGTGAGCGTGGCAGCCGAGGTCCTGGCCGACGACCGGTCCACGCCATCCGAGCGTAAGAAGGCTGTCACCCGCCTGCGTCGAGTCGCCGAGACGGCCCAGGACCGATCGCTCCTCGGCAGGGTCCTCGACACCTATCGCAAACTCTGCGCGGACGACGCCGGACGGGACCTCCTGATCGGTGAAGTCCTGCTCTGGAAGCTCCGGTCCCGCGCGCACGTACCCGGCAAGATCGCCCTGCTGGCGCTGATGGGGCCGGCCGACACCACCACACCATGGCTGTTCGGAGCTCCCCGCGACGAGTACCGGGCGGCCATCGACGGAGCCCTGGGCGACGTGTTCGCGGACCGGGAGTTCGAGGCCAAGGCGATGGACGCGGCCGCGACCTGGCTGGAGAACGCGGTCGGCGACGAGGCGGTCTACTCCGCGGTCCGCGACCGGCTGGTGCCGCTCATCCAGGAACAGCCTTCGCGAACGGCCGGAATGAGCCTCCTGAACCGGCTCGGACAGATCTTCCTTCCGGACGGGAGGCGAGCCGGTGACGACCTCTGGGCTGCGATCTGTCGTCGTCCCTAAATCATCGGCGGCCCGGGCGAACGACGATCCTGCCGAGCGTTGGTGGGCATCAGCGACACCCCGCCGACGCCCACCAACGCTCGGCATGGCATCAGGCCAGGTCGATGCCCGGGTAGAGCGGGAAGGGGGCGAGGAGGTCGGCGGCGCGCTTGGCGATGCCGTCGCGGAGGGAGTCGTCGAGGGCGTAGTTGGCCTTGGACGGGGCGCCGTTGGCGGTGGTGGTGGGGGTGGTGGCGCGCAGGACGGTGTCGATCAGGGCGGCGATCTCGTCCATCTCGGCGGTGCCGAGGCCGCGGGTGGTGAGGGCCGGGGTGCCCAGGCGCACGCCCGAGGTGTACCAGGCCCCGTTCGGGTCCTGCGGGACGGAGTTGCGGTTGGTGACGATGCCCGAGTCCAGCAGCGCCGCCTCGGCTTGACGGCCCGTCAGGCCGTAGCCGGAGACGTCGGCGAGGACGAGGTGGTTGTCGGTGCCGCCGGTGACCAGCTTGCCGCCTCGGCGCAGCAGGCCCTCGGCGAGCGCCTGGGCGTTGTCGACGACGGCGCGGGCGTAGGCCCGGAACTCGGGGCGGCGGGCCTCGGCGAAGGCGACCGCCTTGGCGGCCATGACGTGCGACAGCGGGCCGCCGAGCACCAACGGGCAGCCGCGGTCGACGTGTTCGGCCAGCTCGGCGGTGCTCAGCACCATGCCGCCGCGCGGGCCGCGCAGGGACTTGTGGGTCGTGGTGGTGACGATGTCGGCGTGCGGCACCGGGTCGTGGTCGCCGGTGAGCACCTTGCCCGCGACCAGGCCGGCGAAGTGCGCCATGTCGACCATGAGGGTCGCGCCGACCTCGTCCGCGATCTCGCGCATCCTGGCGAAGTTCACCAGTCGGGGGTACGCGGAGTAGCCGGCGACCAGGATCAGCGGGCGGAACTCGCGGGCGGTCTCGCGCAGGGCGTCGTAATCGATCAGGCCGGTGGCCGGGTCGGTGCCGTAGCTGCGCTGCTCGAACATCTTGCCCGAGATGTTGGGCCGGAAGCCGTGGGTGAGGTGGCCGCCGGTGTCCAGGGACATGCCGAGCATGCGCTGGTTGCCGAGCTCCTGGCGCAGCTGCGCCCAGTCCTGCTCGGTGAGGTCGTTGACGTTGCGGACCGCGGCGCGCTCCAGGGCCGGGCTCTCGACCCGCTGGGAGAGGACGGCCCAGAAGGCGGTGAGGTTGGCGTCGATCCCGGAGTGCGGCTGGACGTAGGCGTGGTCGGCGCCGAACAGGGCGCGGGCGTGCTCGGCGGCGATGGTCTCGACGGTGTCGACGTTGCGGCAGCCGGCGTAGAAGCGGCGGCCGGCGGTGCCCTCGGCGTACTTGTCGCTGAGCCAGTTGCCCATGGCGAGCAGGACGGCCGGGGAGGCGTAGTTCTCGCTGGCGATCAGCTTGAGCGAGGCACGCTGGTCCTCCAGCTCCCGGCCGATGGCGGCGGCGATCCGCGGTTCGACGCCGGCCACGACGTCCAGGGCGCTGCGGAAGGCGGTGTCGGCGGCGGGGCTCGCGGTGGTGTGCGGGCTCTGCGCCAGGTTCGGGGTCTGCTCGTGCTCGGTCTGGGCCATGGCGGTCTCCTGGTGGGGATGCGGGCGGCCCAGGCGCTCGGCAACTGAACGTGAGAATCCACGGGACCGCTTCCCGATGGTCGATTCCATCCCTACGCGCCAGTCGCGGTCCACCGGGATCGTATCAACATCGCGGGGACTGTGGCGGAGGTCTCAGAATGCGGAACGGCCAGCCCGGTTTGATGGCATATGTCCGTTCTTCTGCAACGTCCGTGTTGCAGGGAAATGAAGCCGCCACATTTCCCGAAACAGTCCGGAAGGAATTCCGCCGGGGCGCACAGCGGTGATTTGCGGAACCTCGGACGCATCCGATCTGATGTCGCTCGACCGGCCGCCGGGAAACCCCCGGAGACCGGATCGGAAATGCCCACCAGCGCACCCTCACCCATGGGGCGGCGGAGAATTCGGGGAGTACGCCTCTCATGGCAGCGGTCGACACAGTCGCAGTTCCCAGCACGGCCCCCGCGCCCGCCGCGCCGAGCCTGCTGCGCCGCGTCCTGCGGGACCGGGTCGGCGCCGCCGCCCTCTCCGTCGTCCTGCTCTTCCTGCTGCTCGCCCTGGGCGCGCCGCTGATCGCCGCCCTGTACGGGAAGAATCCGGTCGAGCACTACGGCCAGAACACTCCCGGCCTGCTCAGCGACGGTGGGCTGCCGATGCTGCCGAACGGCGGGATCTCCGGCGACTTCTGGTTCGGCCTGGAGCCCGGTCTCGGCCGGGACGTGCTGACCCAGCTGCTGTACGGCATCCGCACCTCGCTGCTGATCGCCTTCGCCTCGGCCGTGGTGACCACCACGCTCGGCGTGCTGGCCGGGGTCGCGATCGGCTATCTCGGCGGAATCGCCGACCGGCTGTTCGGCTTTCTCGCCAATGTGCTGCTGGCCTTTCCGACCCTGCTCCTGCTGCTCGCGCTCAGCCCGGTGATCCAGTCCCGGCTGGTCGACCCGGGCGCGGCGGAGCCGGAATGGATGCAGTTCCTGGTGCTGATTCTGGTTTTCTCCGCGTTCGGCTGGATTCCGCTCGCGCTTTCCCTCCGCGCCACCGTCCGCTCGCTCCGGGAAAGGGATTTCGTGCAGTCCGCCCGGGCGCAGGGGGCGAGCCGTTTCCATGTCGTCGTCCACGAACTGCTGCCGAATGTGCGCTCGCAGCTGCTGGTGCACGCCACCATGGCGGTACCGACCTTCGTCGCCTCCGAGGCCGCGCTGTCCTTCCTCGGCGTCGGTGTCACCGAGCCCGTGCCGGACTGGGGGCGGATGATCGCGCGCGGCTCGGAGGTCTTCCAGGCCGACCCGACGTACATGGTCTTCCCCGGCGCGGCGCTGCTGGCCTTCGTCGTCGCCTTCAACCTCCTCGGCGACGCCGTCCGGGACGCGCTGGACCCGCGCGTCGGCGGCCGCTGAGGCCCTCGAACCTCATTCGCCTTCATCAACCCCTGCCCTCCCCGGCGCGATCCGCCGGGGCAAGGAGAGATTCGCCATGCGCTGGACCAAACCGTCACTCGCCGTCATCGCCACCGCGCTGCTGGCGACCTCCTGCTCGGCCGGCGCGGGCGGCAGCGGCTCCGCCCCCGCCGGGGCCTCGGCCAAGGAGACCTCCCCGCTGACCGCCGCGCTCGGCACCGAGAAGGAGAGCGCCGGTCCGGCCCCGGCCGTCCCCGGCGCCCGCCCCGGCGGCACGGTCAACGTGTACAACAGCGTCGAGTTCCGCCACCTGGACCCGCAGAAGGTCTACGCGGGCGCCACCTACAACGCCTCGCTCCTCTGGGGCCGACAGTTGACGCAGTATCAGGTCGTCGACGGAAAGGCCAAGTTGGTCGGCGACCTGGCCACCGACACCGGCACCCCGACGGACGGTGGCCGGGTCTGGACGTACAAGCTCAAGGAGGGCGTGGCCTGGGAGGACGGCAAGCCGATCACCGCCCAGGACGTCAAGTACGGCATCGAGCGCAGCTTCGGCAAGGGCTACGAGGTCGGCCCGCCGTACTGGCCGCAGTGGCTCACCGGCGAGGCGAGCTACGAGGCGGCGCGCGCCAAGTACTCCGGCCCGCAGGACGGCGACCTGGCCGCGATCGAGACGCCGGACGAGCGCACCATCGTCTTCCACTTCCCGCAGCCGCAGGCCGACGTGCCGTACATGGCCGCGCAGTCCTCCTCCTCTCCGGTGCGCCGGGACAAGGACACCAGCACCGACTACGACAAGCTGCCGTTCGCCACCGGCCCGTACCGGATCGTCGAGCACGTCCAGAACACCCGCATGGTGCTGGAGCGCAACCCGGCGTGGAAGGCCGAGACCGACCCGATCCGCAACCAGTACCCGGACAAGTTCGTCTTCACGTACGGCAAGGAGGCGCTCAACATCAACCAGGAGATCCTGTCCGGACGCGACGGCGGCGCCAACGCCACCACCGCCAACGACACGCTCTCCCCCGAGCTGTACCAGACCGTCGACACCGACCCGAAGGCCAAGGAGCTGGTCGTCTCCGGCCGCGAGGGCGCCTTCGTCACCCAGCTGGTCATCAACAACGAGCGGGTGCCGGACGTCCAGGTGCGCAAGGCGCTGCACCTGGCCTACCCGCGCCAGCAGGCCCGGCAGGTCCAGGGCGGCTCCCGGACCGGCGAGCTGGCCACCACGCTCAGCTCGCCCGCACTGATCGACTGGCAGAAGTACGACCTCTACCCGGCCAAGCCGGAGGGTGACCCGGAGGCCGCCAAGGCCGAGCTCGCCAAGGCCAAGCAGGCGCCGGCCAGCCTGACCTACGGGTACAAGAACACGCCGGAGGGGCAGCGCGTCGCGCAGGTGCTGGTGGACGGCTTCGCGAAGGCGGGCATCACCGTGGTGCCGAAGCCGATCGACTCCAAGGCGTTCCTGGACGAGGTGCACCGCGCCGACTCCCCGTACGACCTGTTCGAGGAGACCTCCTCCGTCGACTGGCCGACCCCGTCCACGCTGATCCCGTTCTCCTTCGACGGCCGGGCCGGCAGCGACCTCAACGCGGCCCGCTACCGCAACCCCGAGGTCGACAAGGAGATCGACCGGATCAACCAGATCGGCGAGCCGCGCGCCAAGGCCAAGGAGCTGTACGCGCTGGAGCAGACGGTGATGAAGGACGTGCCGGTGCTGCCCTTCGCCTACCCGACCACCAACCAGCTGCGCGGCAGCAACGTCGGTGGGGCGTTCGTCCACCCGATCTACGGGACGGTCGGGCTGACCTGGCTGTACCTGAAGTCCTGACGTTCTCAAGCCCTCAGGCCCTCAGGCCCTCAGGCCCCTCAAGTGCTGAAGCGCTGAAGTGCTGAGGTGCTGAAGTGCTGGAGCCCTGAGTCGCCGGGCCCGCCCCCACCGCTGCCGTTTCGGCGGGGCCGGGCCCGGAATCCCCCTCCCCGCCACGTCGACCTCGGATCGGCCATGCTCTCCTTCGCCCTGCGGCGGACCCTCCAGGCGTTCGCCGTCCTGGTCGCGGTCTCCGCCGCCGCCTTCGCCCTCTTCTACGCCGCGCCCGCCGACCCGGCCCGCGCCGCCTGCGGCCCGCGCTGCGACAGCGGGCAGGTCGCGGCGGTGCGCCAGAGCATGGGCCTGGACCAGCCGCTGCTCACCCAGTACACCGACTACCTGGTCGGGGTCGTCGCCGGGCGGGACATCGGCGACGTGGACGGCTCGGTCATCCACTGCGACGCGCCCTGCCTCGGGTACTCCTACCGGCTGCACCAGCCCGTCACCGAGGCGCTGGTCGACCACCTGCCGGTCACCCTGTCGCTGACCGCCGGGGCTCTCGCCGTACTGCTGGTGCTCGGACTCGGCACCGGCTTCGTGTCCGCGCTGCGGCACGGCAGCCGCACCGACCGGCTGCTGTCCGGCTTCACCCTGGTCGGCGCGAGCGTGCAGATCTACTTCCTCGGGTACGTCGCCCAGTGGGCTCTGGTCTACTCCACCGGCCTGCTGCCGCTGCCCTCCTACACACCGCCGGGCGAGGACCTGGCCGCCTGGGCGGGCGGGATGCTACTCCCCTGGCTCGTCCTCGGATTCGTCAACTCGGCCGTGTTCGCCCGGCTTTCGCGCTCCCAGCTACTGGAGACGATGAACGAGGAGTACGTCCGGACGGCCCGCGGCAAGGGACTGGGCCGGCTGCGCGCGCACCTCAAGTACACCTCGCGTGGCGCCGCAGGCCCGCTGGTGCAGCTGCTCGGGCTGGAGGCCGGGGGGCTGCTGGGCGGGGCGGTGATCACCGAGACCGTGTTCGGGCTGAACGGGATCGGGCGCTTCGCCGCCCAGGCCGTCGGCTCGCAGGACCTGCCCGCCGTGGTCGGCGCGGTGCTGCTGGCCGCCTGCTTCGTGGTGCTGTTCGTCGCGCTGGCCGACCTGGCGGTGGCCTGGCTCGACCCGCGCATCCGGCTGAGCTGAGGGGAGACGATTCGATGAAGTCCCTTGTTCCTTCCACGAGTTCCCGCGACCAGGGGTCGGCCGTCGAGCCCACCCCGGCGACGGAGGCCGTGCTGAGCGTGCGCGACCTGACGGTCACGTTCGCCGATCCGCGCGGCGGCGCGCCGGTGACGGCCGTTCGCGGACTGTCGTTCGACCTCGCGCCGGGCGAAGTCCTGGGCCTGGTGGGCGAGTCGGGCTCCGGGAAGTCCACCGTCGGACTGGCCGTCCTCGGTCTGCACGACCCGCGCACCACCACCGTCACCGGTTCGATCCGCCTGGGCGGACGGGAGTTGGTGGGCGCCGAGGAGTCCGCGCTGCGCGACGTCCGGGGCGGCCTGGCGGCACTGGTCTTCCAGGACGCGCTCACCTCGCTCAGCCCGTTCCACGGCGTCGGCGCCCAACTCGCCGAGATGTACCGACTGCACCACCCGGAGGCGGGGCGTGCCGAGGCCCACCGCCGCGCGGCCGCGATGCTCGACCGGGTCGGCATTCCCGCCGCCCGCTCCGGCGACTACCCGCACCAGTTCTCGGGCGGGATGCGTCAGCGGGTGATGATCGCGATGGCGCTGATGAACGACCCCCAGGTGCTGATCGCGGACGAGCCGACCACCGCCCTGGACGCCCGGGTGCAGCGGCAGGTCCTGGACCTGCTCGGCGAATTGCAGCGCGAGCACGGGACGGCGGTACTGCTGGTCAGCCACGACCTGGGCGTGGTCGCGGGGACGACGGACCGCACCCTGGTGATGCGCGGCGGCGTCGAGGTCGAGTCCGCGCCGACCGGCGAGCTGCTGGCCTCGCCGCGCGAACCGTACACCCGCGCACTGGTGGGCGCGGCACTGCGACTGGACTCCGTACCGGGCACTGCCCTACCGACAGTTGACGATCCGTCGCCTGTACGGACGTTCCGGCCGAGGAGCGTCGAGCGGCCCGAGCGCTGGCTGGCCGAGGTCGAGGACCTGTCCGTGCACTTCCCCGGACGGCGGCGACCGCCCTCGCTGCGGGCCGAACCGGTGCGCGCCGTCGAGGGCGTGGGCCTGCGGATCGCGCCCGGCGAGACGCTCGGACTGGTCGGCGAGTCCGGCTCCGGCAAGTCCACCACGTCACGGGTGCTGGCCGGACTCCAACGGCCCACCGGTGGGCGGGTCCGCTACGACGGGCAGGACGCCACCCGCCCCGACCGGGAGCTGCGGCGCCGGCTCAGCCGGGAGATCCAGCTGGTGTTCCAGGACCCGTACGCCTCGCTCAACCCGCGCCGCACCGTCGCGCAGACCCTCGACACCCCACTGCGGCTGCACACCTCGTTGGACGCGGCGCAGCGGCGGGAGCGCTCGGCGGAGCTGCTGGAGCAGGTCGGGCTGCCCGCCGGATACCTGGACCGCTATCCGCACGAGTTCTCCGGCGGGCAGCGCCAGCGGATCGGCATCGCCCGTGCGCTGGCTCCGGAGCCGCGGCTGATCATCGCGGACGAGCCGGTCTCGGCGCTCGACGTCTCGGTGCAGGCACAGGTGCTCAACCTGCTGATGGAGCTGCGCGAGCGGCTCGGCGTGGCCTTCCTGTTCGTCTCGCACGACCTCGCGGTGGTGCGGCACTTCTGCGACCGGGTGGCGGTGATGCACCGGGGCCGGCTCGTCGAGTCGACCGACCGGGAGCAGCTGTTCAGCGCGCCGCACACGGAGTACACCCGGGAGCTGCTGGCGGCGGTGCACTGACGTTCGCCGGGCGGCGAGGCCTCTTCGGGTGCGAGGCCTCTTCGCGCGCGGAGTGCGCTTCGGGTGCGGGGCGCTCTTCGGGTGCGGAGGGTAAGCGGCTAGCGGGATCAGGGGCGGGCGACAGATGATCGTAGTTGGTCAGGATTTGATTGATTTGATCAGAAAGTTGGGACGAAAATGTCCGCCATCGATCATGAGGGTGTCGACCGGGAACTCGTCGAGGCTGCCGAGGAGGTCGCCAGGCGGTACTCGCGCGGCGACAACCACACCGTCGCGGCCGCCGGGCGCAACGCCGACGGGCGGATCGTCACGGCGGTGAACGTCTACCACTTCACCGGCGGCCCGTGCGCGGAACTGGTGCTCATCGGGGCCGCGGCAGGCCAGGGGGCGTACGACCTCACCACGGTGGTGGCTGTCGGCGACGGCGGGCGCGGGGTGGTGCCGCCGTGCGGGCGCTGCCGCCAGGTGCTGCTCGACTACTTCCCGAAGGTGGGGATCATCATCGAGCAGGACTCCGAGCTGCGCACCCTACCGGTACTGGACCTGCTGCCGGGGGCGTACGTCTGGGCCGACCACCAGGACGGCTGAGCGTCGCGGCTGAGCGTCGCGGTTGGCGCCGGGCTCGGGGTCCGGGCTTCGTCCGGCACCGCGTTCCGGGCCCGCGTTCCGGCACCGCGTTCCGGGCCCGCCTTCCGCGCTTTGCTCCGACTGTCGTTCGGCTGCGCGGGCGAGGCTCAACGCGTTAGCGTGCTGGCGACGCGACGTCGCCGGCGTGCGGCCCCGGAGTCGCACGGACCGCCATCGGAGGGGGCACATTGTCGGAAGACCTGCTCATCGCGAAGATCAACCACGGCTTCGACCACCTCGACGCCGACGGGGACGGACTGCTCACCGAGCGGGACCACGTGCTGATGGGCCACTCGGTGGCCCGCTCGCTCGGCCACCGGGAGGGTTCGGACGCGGAGGCACTCATCGTCCGGGCCTACCTGACGCTCTGGCACGACCTGCACCTCGCGGGGAAACCCTACGGGACGGTGGCGATCACGCGCGAACAGTTCGTCACCTCGACCGGCGCGCTCGCCGACGACCCCGAGGCCGCGCGGGAGATCTACGGCACGCTGGCCTCGTCCTTCCTCGCGGTCGCCGACGCCGACCGCAGCGGAACGGTGGACGCCGGCGAGTTCTTCGTGTTCCAGCGCGGCCACTTCGCCGGACTCTGCCGCGACGACACGGACGAGGCCTTCCGGCACCTCGACCTCGACGGGGACGGGACGCTGTCGGCGGCCGAGTTCACCAGCGCGATCATCGAGTACTGGACCAGCCGCGACCCGGAAGCCCCGGGCAACTGGTGGACGGGACAGCCTCCGTACGCGTTCTGAGCCTCGGGGCCGACGCACGTTCGGGGCGGGCGGTCGGGCGCGGGCGGGGCGTGCGCGGACCGTCCCGATCAGGCGGCCGGAACGATCCGCTCGACGATGGTGTCGACCAGCCCTGGCAGACCGTCGAGGCCCAACACCTCGGGCAGGGTGAGGTGTTCGAGGATCAGGCCGGTCATGGCGAGGTAGAGGACGAGAACGGTCTCGCGGTCGCCGGGGAGGCCCTCGGACAGGTGGTAGGCGGTGTTGGCCTCCAGCTCCTCGCGGATGGTGCCGGTGAGCTGGGCGCGCAGCTCGGGGCGGCGGGTGGCCTCCAGACGCAGTTCGAGCATCGCGAGGTAGCCGGACCGGTCGGCGGAGATGCGGCGGATCAGGTCGTGCATCAGGGCGGTGACCAGCGCGCGGTCCCGGGGGGCGAGCAGCAGGCCGGCGAGGATCTCCGGATCCGGGGTGAGCCGGAGGTGGATGCGCCGGGCGGCCTGGTGGAGCAGGTGGTCCCGGTTGGCGAAGTAGTTGGAGGCCGTGCCGTTGGGGACGTCGGCCTGCGCGTCGACCGCGCGGAAGGTGAGACCGCGGGCGCCGTCGCGGGCCAGCACCTCGATGGTGGCGTCGGCGAGGGCGGTGCGGCGGGCGGGGTTCTGGACCATGGGCCGATTCTCTCCTGCCGCGCTTCACCTACCGCGCGGACGGCCCCTTCGCCGGACTCTCCGAAGGTGCCGGACTCTCCGAAGGTGCCGGGCTCTTCGCACGTGCCGGACGCGATGGGCGCCGGCTGACGCTGACCACCAGGCAGACGCCCGCCACCACGATCGCCCCGCCCGCCAGGGTCGGGCCGGTCAGCGGCTCGGCCAGGATCAGCCAGCCCAGCAGCACCGCGACCACCGGGTTCACGTACGCGTAGGTGGCCACCAGGGTCAGCGGGGCGGAGCGCAGCAGCCAGGCGTACGCGGTGAAGGCGAGCAGCGAGCCGAACAGCACCAGGTAGCCGAGGGCCAGCCAGGACCGGCCGGAGACGGCACCGAGGTCCAGGCCGTGCTGCTCGCCGCGGACCAGCGCGATCAGCAGGTTGCAGAAGCCGCCCGCGAGCATCTGGTAGGCGCTCGCGGCGAGCACGTTGCCCGGCATCGGGATCTTCTTGCTCGCGAAGGAGCCCGCCGCCCAGGTCACCGTGGCGCAGATGATCAGGATCACGCCGAGCGGCTCGATCGACCCGCCGATCGCGGGGGCGGAGAGCACGCCGAGGCCGACCAGGCCGAGCAGCACCCCCGCGACCTCCGCGCGCCTGGGGCGGTCGCCTCCGATGGCCGTGAGCACGACCATCCACAGCGGTACGGCGGCGACCAGGAGGGCGGCCAGGCCGGAGGGGATGGAGGTCTCGCCGAGCACCACCAGGCCGTTGCCGCCGGTCAGCAGCAGCACGCCGACCAGGGCGGCGGAGGCCAGCTGGCGCGGGCTCACCCGCAGGCCGGCCGGGCCCCGGCGGACCAGCAGGTAGCCGAGCAGCAGCAGGCCGGCGGTGAGGAAGCGGGCGGCGGCGGAGAGGAAGGAGGGCATCGTCTCCAACGCGATCCGGATCGCCAGGTAGGTCGAGCCCCAGACGACGTAGACCACGGCGAGGGCCAACCAGACGGCGCCGCCGAGGCGGACGGCCGGGCGACTGCCGTGGCCGGAGTCGGGGTCAGCGGACGGGGTGGTGGCGACTCCGGAGGCGGTGGGGGGAGTTGCCGGTTGGGAGGAGGCGGGCGATGTCATGTGTGTTCCCCTAGGACGGTGCTGGCCGAACATCCGATATGACAGCGCATCGCGACCCGGCGCGCCAGCGGGTATCACGGATCGGGCGGCAGGACGTACCGTGGGCGCTCCCGCAGCGAGGAGGTCGAACCCGTGTCCGCATCCGAGGGGGCTCCACCGGTCGAGGCGGAGGCCCTGCCGTTCTTCGTGTACGGCACCCTGCGCACCGGCGGCCGCAACCACGCCGTCCACCTGGCCGGGCGCTGTGCCGACATCCGTCCGGCGGTGTTGGAGGGTGCCGCGCTGCACGCGGGCCCCGGGTTCCCGTACGCGGTGGTCGATCCGGCGCCCGGGCGCCGGATCGTGGGTGAGCTGGTCACCGTGCGCCCGGGCTCGTACGCCGGGGCACTCGTGGCGCTGGACCGTTTGGAGGAGTGCCGCGCGGACGGGACGGGGCTGTACGTACGGCGGCGGATGACGGTGCGGACGGCGGCGGGCGAGCTACGGGAGGCGTGGGTGTACCTCGCGGGGCCGGAGGCCGAGGCGCGGCTTCGGGTACGGCCGGCGCTGATCGTTTCGGGGGACTGGGCGGGGCGGTGACGACCTCCAGGCTTCGGGCCTCAGAGTTCGGGCTTCAGATTTCAGATTTCAGCTTTCAGACTTCAGCGTTCAGAATCTGAAATCTGTTATCTGTTACCTGTCATCTGTTCGCTGAAGCCTGTCAGCCATCGCCCGTCGGCTGCCACGTCACCTCACCGAAGGCCGGCCGCGAACCGCCAGGTAGGCTGCCCCGGCCAGCAGGAACGAACGACGAGGAGCCACCCGGTGCCCGAGCTGCCACCTCCGATCACCGTCGTCGGGATCGGGGCCGACGGCTGGCCCGGCCTCGCCGCCACCTCCCGGGCCGCGCTCCAGTCCGCCGAGGTCGTGATCGGCGGCCCCCGGCAGCTGGACCTGCTTCCCCACGACACGGTGACCGCCGACCGCGTCCCCTGGCCGTCCCCGCTGCGCCCGGCCGTCCCCGGTCTGGTCGCCGCCCACTCCGGCCGCCGCCTCGCCGTCCTGGCCAGCGGCGACCCGATGTTCTACGGCATCGGCCGCACTCTCGCCGAGACCGTCGGCGCCGAGCGGCTGCGTGTCCTGCCGCACCCCTCCTCCGTCTCCTACGCCTGCGCCCGGCTCGGCTGGCCGCTGGAGGCCACCGACGTCGTCAGCCTGGTCGGCCGCCCGCTGGACACCCTCGCGCTCGCCCTCCACCCCGGCCGCCGCCTGCTGCTGCTCAGCGCCGACGCCGCCACCCCGGCCGCCGTGGCCGCACTGCTCACCGCCCACGGCTACGGCACCGCCCGGCTGCACGTCCTGGAACAGCTCGGGGCCCCGGCCGAACGCCGGCTCGACGGACCCGCCGACGACTGGCCGCACCCGCCCGGCGACCCGCTGAACGTCATCGCGGTCGAACTCGGCGACGGTCCCCGCACCTCCCTCGTCCCCGGCCTGCCCGACGCCTCGTACGAGAGCGACGGCCAGCTCACCAAGCGGCACGTCCGCGCCGCCACCCTCGCCACGCTCGCGCCCTCCCCCGGCGAACTCCTCTGGGACGTCGGCGGCGGCTCCGGCTCGATCGCCATCGAATGGCTGCGCGCCCACCGCGACTGCCAGGCCGTCAGCGTCGAACGCGACCCGGTCCGGGCCGAGCGGATCGCCCGCAACGCCGCCGCCCTCGGCGTGCCGCGGCTCCGGGTGGTCACCGGCCCGGCGCCCGCCACGCTCGCCGAACTCCCCACCCCCGACGCGGTGTTCATCGGCGGCGGTCTCACCGCTCCCGGCCTGCTGGACACTTGCTGGGCCGCGCTGCGCCCCGGCGGCCGCCTGGTGGCCAACACCGTGACACTGGAGTCCGAGGCACTGCTCACCGAGTGGTACCGGCGCCACGGCGGGGAGCTCGTCAAGCTGGCCGTCGCCCACGCCGTCCCGGTGGGCGGCTTCACCGGGTGGCGGCAGGCCATGCCGGTCACCCAGTGGTCCGCCGTCAAGCCCAACACCCCTCAGGAGGACGCCTCGTGACCGTCTACTTCATCGGAGCCGGCCCGGGCGCCGCCGACCTGATCACCCTGCGCGGCCAGCGCATCCTGGCCCGCGCCGAGGTCTGCCTGTACGCGGGCAGCCTGGTGCCGCGCGAGCTGCTGGAGGAGTGCCCGCCCGGCGCCCGTCTGATCGACACCGCGCAGCTCAACCTGGACCAGATCACCGCCGAACTGGTCGCCGCGCACGAGGCCGGTCAGGACGTCGCCCGGCTGCACAGCGGTGACCCGTCCGTCTTCTCCGCCGTCGCCGAGCAGATGCGCCGTCTGGACGCGGCCGCCGTCCCGTACGAGGTGGTCCCCGGTGTGCCGGCCTTCGCCGCCGCCGCTGCCGCGCTGAAGCGGGAGTTGACCGTGCCGACGGTCGGCCAGACCGTCATCCTGACCCGGATCGCCAAGCGCGCCACCCCGATGCCCGAGGGCGAGGACCTGGCCACCCTCGGCCGCAGCGGCGCCCTGCTGGTTCTGCACCTGGCCGCCGGCTACGTGGACGACGTGGTCGAGCAGTTGCTCCCGCACTACGGCGCCGACTGCCCCGCCGCCGTGGTCGCGATGGCCAGCCGCCCCGACGAGTTGGTGCTGCGCGGCACGCTGGCCGACATCGCCGAGCAGGTCAAGGCGGCGGGCGTGGTCCGCACCGCCGTCATCATCGTCGGCCGCACCCTCGCCGCCGAGCAGTTCCGCGACAGCCACCTCTACTCGGCGGACCGCGAGCGCCCGCACGAGTCCTGCGGCGCATGACGAGGCACCTGCTGATCCTCGGCGGGACGACCGAGGGGCGGGCGCTGGCCGCCGAACTCGCCTCGACCACGTACCGGGTCACCAGCTCGCTGGCCGGTCGGGTCGCCCAACCCCGCCTGCCCGCCGGAGAGGTGAGGATCGGCGGCTTCGGCGGACCGGAGGGCCTGGCCGACTGGCTGCGCGCGGAACGCGTGGACGCGGTGGTGGACGCCACCCACCCCTTCGCCGCCGGGATCTCTCACAACGCCGCCCTCGCGGCCGCTGCCACCGGCGTCCCGCTGCTGGTGCTGCGCCGCCCCGGTTTCACCCGGGTCGACGGGGACCACTGGCTCCCCGTCCCCTCGCTCGCCGCGGCGGCCGACCTGCTGCCCCGGCGTGGAGAGCGGGTCTTCCTCACCATCGGACGGCAGGGCGTCGCCGCCTTCGCCCATCTCGACGGCGCGCACTTCCTGGCCCGCTCCATAGACCCGCCCGAGCCCCCGGTGCCGCCGTCGTTCGAAGTCCTCCTGGACCGCGGCCCGTTCACGGTCCAGGGCGAGGAGGCGCTGCTGCGCAAGCACGACATCGACGTCCTGGTCACCAAGGACAGCGGTGGCGCCGCGACCGCCCCCAAGCTGACCGCCGCCCGCGGACTGCGCCTGCCCGTCATCATCGTGGAACGCCCGCCCGTCCCGGACGGTGTACCGGTCGCGCCCGACGTCGCGGGCGTGATGCGCTGGCTGGAGGAGCCGGGCTGAGTCCGGGCGGTGAAATTGCCGAGCGGGACGACCGGTTGCCCAGCAGGATGGCACGATGAGCGATGATCAGCGCACCCAGACCCCCCGGACCGCCGATGAACGGGCCACCCTGGCAGGCTTCCTGGACTATCAGCGCGACACCCTGGCGATGAAGTGCGCCGGGCTCAGCACCGAGCAGCTCCGCACCCGGGTGCTGGAGCCCTCCGGGCTCTCCCTCCTCGGGCTGGTCCGCCACCTCGCCGAGGTGGAGCGCAGCTGGTTCCGCAACGTCCTCAACGACGAAGGCCGAAAGGGCTTCTGGAAGCACCCCGACGGCAGCTTCGCCGAGTTCGACGTCGAGGCCGCCGACCCGGAGGAGGCCTTCACGGTCTGGCGCCGCGAGTGCGACCACTCGCGGGAACTCGTCGCCGCCGCGGAGTCGTTGGACGTCCTGGGCCACTACGGCGAGGAGGTCTTCTCGCTGCGCTGGATCCTCACCCACATGATCGAGGAGTACGCCCGCCACAACGGCCACGCCGACCTCCTGCGCGAACACCTCGACGGCACCACCGGCGAGTAGCGGGCCGGGCGGGCGCGGAGGGAGCAGGAATGCGGACCCGCCGGAAGGAGCGCGACACCCCCGGGCCGTCGGAGCCCTGGAACGAGATCGTCCCCGGGCTCTGGATGGGAGGGCACTACCGCACGCCGCCCGGCGGGGAGCTGGAACCCGTCGTCGTCCGGCACGAGTTCGACCTGGTGGTCAGCCTCTTCACACTCCCCGGGCACGGCCCGGCGCCGGGGGTGGAGCACCTCGTCCGGGAGGTGCCCGACGGGCCGCTCTCCCCCGGTCAGCTGCTCGCCGTCCAGGAGGCGGCGGAGCTCACCGTGGCCGCCGTGCGCCGGGGCCGGCGGACGCTGGTGCGCTGCCACTCGGGCTACAACCGCTCGGGGCTCGTGGTGGCGCAGGCGCTGACCGACCTGGGCCACGGCACCGATGAGGCGGTCCGGACGGTCCGGGAGCGGCGGTCACCCTGGGCACTGAACAACCCGGTGTTCGTGGAGTACCTGAACACCGGGTTGGAGGTTTCCGCACTGCTGACCGGCCTCAACGGGTGAGGCCGGTCGGCGTGATGACTGCCTGTCAGATGTCGCGGAAGGTCTCGATCTGGGCGCCGATCGAGTTGAGGCGCTCGGCGAGGTCCTCGTAGCCGCGGTTGATGACGTAGACGTTGCGCAGGACGGAGGTGCCCTGGGCCGCGAGCATGGCGAGGAGGATGACCACGGCGGGGCGCAGCGCGGGCGGGCACATCATCTCGGCGGCGCGCCAACGGGTCGGGCCCTGGACCAGGACGCGGTGCGGGTCGAGGAGCTTGACGTCCGCGCCGAGGCGGGTCAGCTCGGTGAGGTAGATCGCGCGGTTGTCGTAGACCCAGTCGTGGATCATCGTGGTGCCGTGCGCGGCCGCGGCGATGGCGGCGAAGAACGGCACGTTGTCGATGTTGATGCCGGGGAACGGCATCGGGTGGATGGTGTCGATCGGCGCGGTGAGCTTGGACGGGCGCACGGTGAGGTCGACCAGGCGGGTGTGGCCGTTGTGGGCCCGGTACTCGGCGGTCCGGTCGTAGTCGAGGCCCATGCCCTCCAGGACCGCGAGCTCGATCTCCAGGAACTCGATCGGCACCCGGCGGATCGTCAGCTCGGAGGAGGTGACCACGGCGGCGGCCAGCAGGCTCATCGCCTCCACCGGGTCCTCGGCCGGGGTGTAGTCGACGTCGCAGGTGATCTCGGGGACGCCGTGGACGGTGAGGGTGGTGGTGCCGATGCCCTCGATCTTCACACCCAGCTTCTCCAGGAAGAAGCAGAGGTCCTGGACCATGTAGTTGGGCGAGGCGTTGCGGATGACGCTGACGCCGTCGTGGCGCGCGGCGGCGAGCAGGGCGTTCTCGGTGACGGTGTCCCCGCGCTCGGTCAGGACGATCGGGCGCTCCAGCGGGGTGCCCGGCTCGACCGAGGCGTGGTAGGCACCGCCAGTGGTGGCGACCTCCAGGCCGAAGCGGCGCAGCGCGGTCAGGTGCGGCTCGACGGTGCGGGTGCCGAGGTCGCAGCCGCCCGCGTACGGGATGGCGAAGCGCTGGGCGCGGTGCATCAGCGGGCCCAGGAACATCAGCACGCTGCGGGTGCGGCGGGCGGCCTCGACGTCCATCGCGGCGAGGTCGAGCTCGGCGGGCGGGGTGAGTTCGAGGTCGCGGCCGTCGTTGATCCAGCGGCTCTTGACGCCGATGCTGGTGAGCACTTCGAGGATGCGGTAGACCTCCTCGATCCGGGCGACGCTACGGATCGTGGTGCGGCCGGTGGTCAGCAGCGAGGCGCACAGGATCGCAACGCAGGCGTTCTTGCTGCTGCGGACGTCGATGGCGCCGGAGAGGCGGGTGCCGCCGGCCACCCGCAGGTGCATCGGGCCGGAGTAGCCGAGGGAGACGATCTCGCTGTCGAGGGCTTCACCGATGCGAGCGATCATCTCAAGGCTGACGTTCTGCTTGCCCTGTTCGATGCGGTTGACCGCGCTCTGGCTGGTGCCGAGGGCCTCTCCGAGCTGCGCCTGGGACCAGCCACGGTGCTGGCGGGCGGTGCGGATGAGGGTGCCGATACGGGTGAGGTAGTCGCCTGTCACTCGGCAGACCATATCTCATGGCTGAGATGGTGACAGAATCAGGGGGCGGGCCCAGCGCTCCTTTTGTCCGTTTCTCGTCCCGTATGGGCGTCAGATCTTCACGTCACCAGGTGGTGTTGTCGATGTTCCGTGACAGTCGTGACATTGTCACGACTGTCACTGCTGTCACGACCGCCATGGCCGCCATGGCCGTCACCACCCTCACGGCCATCACGACCGTCACGGCCGTCACGGCCGGGCCGTCATGGGCCGAGCGGTTCCGCCCGGCCGACGATCGCACCGGCCCGGTCGATGCAGATGACGTCCACCGCGACCGGTGAGCCCAGCAGCACGCCGAGCGCCGTCGCCCGGGCCGCCTCGGCGACCAGGTCCCCGAGCGGAACACCCGCCGCCCGGCACCGCTGGACCGCCTCCAGTCCGGTGTTCGCCGCCGCCACCGCCTCGGCCAGCGGCTCGTCCGCCCCACCTCGCCGGGCCAGTTCGGCCAGGTACCCCTTGTCCACCTGGGAACGCGCCGAGTGCAGGTCGAGGTGGCCGGCGGCGAGCTTGGACAGCTTGGCGAAGCCGCCCGCGATGGTCAGCCGGGGCACCGGGTGCCGCTTGAGGTACTTGAGGACGGCTCCGGCGAAGTCGCCCATGTCCAGCAGCGCGTCCTCGGGCAGTCCGTGCACCGCGACCGCGACCTTCTCCGAGGTCGAACCGGTGCAGCCCGCCACGTGCGTACGACCGGCCGCCCGGGCCACGTCCACGCCCCGGCGGATCGAGTCGATCCAGGCCGAGCAGGAGTAGGGGACGACGATCCCGGTGGTGCCGAGGATGGACAGCCCGCCGAGGATGCCCAGGCGCGGGTTCCAGGTCGAGCGGGCGATCTCCTCGCCGTGGTCGACGGAGACCTCGACCACCACGTCCCCGCTTCCGCCGCACGCCGCCGCCACCTCGGCCACGGCGTCCCGGATCATCTGCCGGGGCACCGGGTTGATCGCGGGCTCGCCGACCGGCAGCGGCAGCCCCGCCTTCGTGACCGTCCCGACCCCGGGGCCGGCCCGGAACACCACCCCGGCGCCGGGCGCACCGGCCCGTACGGTCGCACGGACCAGCGCGCCGTGGGTGACATCAGGGTCGTCGCCGGCGTCCTTGACCACACCGGCCATGGCGCTCGGGGGACTCCCCGTACGGAGTTCCTCGGCGGCGAGGGCGAAGGCTGGCTGCTGCCCCTTGGGCAGGGTGATGGCGACCGGGTCGGGGAACTCGCCGGTGAGCAGCGCGGTGTACGCGGCCTTGGTGGCGGCGGTGGCGCAGGCTCCCGTCGTCCAACCGTGCCTCAGGCCGCTGCTCTTCAGCTGGCCGGCCCGGCCTCCCGTCCCGGCTCCCGCTGCGGCCACCTGCGCCTCACTTCCCACGTCTCGCACGTGCCGATTTTCCCCCATCCGCCCCACCGGACGCCGACCGGGGCGGGCAGCGCGCAAATCGGGGGGTGGCGCTGCCCGATGTTCTCGAACTGTTCCTCGCACGGGCCTCGCCGCGAGCACCTACCAGTGAGTAATGTGTCGCTCCGTTACTTAACGGGGTCATGACGAACGGGTTCATGACGAACGGGTCCGGCGGGCGGGGTGCCCGGCCGGCCGTCAGACTGTGGGGGTTTTTGTGGCAGGGATGAGACGGCGCACGTTCCTCACGGGCGCGTCGGTGGCCACGGCCTGGTCCGCCTTGTCGCTGGGCGGTGCCCAGTTCGCCTCGGCCGCGGCGCGCGAGCAGGCACTGGCGACCACGGCCGCGCGGGCGGTGAAGGTCGCCGGGACGACCCTGGAGCAGGTGGCCACGCCCATCGGCGCCGGCTCCTACAAGCGGCTGACGGCCGGACCGGGCTGGCCGCTGGTGGTGCGCGGGGACCTCGCGGCGCCGGGCTCCGCGCGGGACGACCGCCGCACCGGGCTGGCCAGCTTCGTCCAGTTCAGCGACCTGCACCTGGTGGACACCGAGTCCCCGGTGCGCTTCGAGTACCTGGCCAAGTTCAACGACAGCGCGTACCGGCCGCAGGAGGCCCTGAACGCCCGCGGCGTCTCCTCCCTCGTCGAGCGGGTCAACTCGCTCGCCGGCGGCCCCTACACCGGGATGCCGTTCAGCATGGTGATGGCCACCGGCGACAACACCGACAACCACGAGCTGGCCGAACTCGACTGGTACCTCACGGTCATGGGCGGCGGCCGACTGGCCCAGAACACCGGCGACCCGAACCGCTACGAGGGTGTGCAGAACTCCGGCAGCGCGGCCTACTGGAACCCCGAACTCGCCTACGCCGACGGCTACAAGGCGAAGGGCTTCCCGCAGATACCCGGCTTCCTCGCCGCGGCCGGCCGTCCCTTCGACGCTCCCGGGCTGCGCACCCCCTGGTACACGACGGTCGGCAACCACGACGACAGCATC
Organism: Streptomyces sp. FH025; assembly: GCF_017427025.1. GTDB lineage: Bacteria > Actinomycetota > Actinomycetes > Streptomycetales > Streptomycetaceae > Kitasatospora. Next base: position 12,035 of record NZ_JAFLNG010000005.1, on the reverse strand, counting down.
GAGGGCTCGCTCCCGGACTTCGGGCTGCTGAACGACCTCTACACCGGCGCCTACAAGCTGGAGGGCTGCGACGACGCGACCGCGGCCCAGCTGATGGACTCGCTGCGCCGCGACCCGGCGGGCGCCGTGCTGCTGCTCGCCAAGCTGATCGCCAACGGCGAGGCGGTGCGCCGGGTGACCCCGGACGGGCGCCGACGGCCGTTCACGCTCAAGGAGTTCGCCAAGGCCCACCTCAACCCGGCCGTCACCGGCGCGGGCCCGTACGGGCACGGCTTCACCTCGGACATGGTGAGCAGCGGCAGGCTCTACTACACCTTCCGGATCTCGGAGAAGGTCGTCGGCATCAGTCTGGACACCACCAACCAGGCCGGCTTCGCCGACGGCTCCCTGGGCACCGCGCAACTGCGCTGGCTGGAGCAGCAGTTGCAGGCGCACAGCGGGCACTGGTACGACGCCGACGGGCGCCGGGTGACGGGCGGCAGCGCCGACGACGTGGTCCTGGTCTTCAGCCACCACACCAGCGGGACGATGGGCAACCTGCTGCCGGACCCGCGCAACGTCTTCGAGAAGCGGCACGACGGCAACGAGCTGGTCGCGCTGCTGCAGCGCTATCCGAACGTGGTCGCGTGGGTGAACGGGCACACCCACATGAACAAGATCACCGCGCACGGCCACGCGGTGCCGGAGCGGGCGTTCTGGGAGATCAACACCGCCTCGCACATCGACTACCCGCAGCACGGGCGCATCATCGAGATCGCGGACAACGGGGACGGGACGCTCTCCCTGTTCACCACGCTGATCGAGTCCTCCGCGCCGTACGCGACGGACTTCGGCAGCACCTCGGACACCAACCTGGCGGCGCTGTACCGCGAGCTCGCGTACAACGACCCGAACGGGAGGGTCTCGGCACTGCTGGGCGCTGGGCAGGACCACAACACGGAGCTGCTGATCGCCAAGCCGACCCGGTGACGCGGGTGGGCGGCTGACGGGTGGCCGCTGAAGGCTGACGGCGAACAGCTGACGGCGAACAGCGAACAGCCGACAGATAACAGCGAACAGAAAACAGATGACAGCTGACAGATTTCGTAATCTGTCAGCTGTCATCTGTTAGCTGTCAGCCGTCAGTCCTCCGGATACCGCCGCGGCGTCCAGACGACCTCAACGCCGCCACCGCGCTCGACCGCCTGGGTCTGCGAGGAGCCGATCAGCAGGATCGTCCGCATGTCGACCAGCTCAGGGTCCAGCTCGCCCAGCCTGACGATCCGGACCCGCTCGGTCGGTCCGCCGACGTCGCGGGCCATCACCACCGGGGTCTCCGGCGCCCGGTACTCCAGCAGCAGGTCCCGGGCGAGGCCGACCTGGGTGGTCCGGGACTGCGAGCCCGGGTTGTACAGCGCGAGCACGAGGTCCGCCTCGGCGGCGGCGCGCAGCCGCCTCGCCACCACGTCCCACGGCTTGAGCCGGTCCGACAGCGACACCACCGCGTAGTCGTGCCCGAGCGGGGCGCCCGCCCGGGAGGCGGCCGCGTGGGCGGCGGTCATCCCGGGGACGATCCGCACCGGGACGTCCCGGTAGTCCGGCTCGCAGGCGACCTCCAGCACTGCGGTGGCCATCGCGAAGACGCCCGGGTCGCCCGAGGACACCACGCAGACCCGGTGCCCACGCCGGGCGAGGTCCAGGGCGAACTCGGCGCGCTCCGACTCCACCTTGTTGTCCGAGCCGTGCCGCCGCTGCCCCGGCCGCTCCGGCACCCGGTCCAGGTAGGTGGTGTAGCCGACCAGGTCGGTGGCCTCGGCCAGCGCGCCGCGCGCCTCCGGGGTGAGCCAGAGCGGCCCGGCCGGCCCGGTGCCGACCACGGTCACGCTGCCCACGCCGTCCGCCGTCCGCACGGTCGGCTCCAGCGGCGCGACCTTGCTCGGCAGCACGGCCACCGAGAAGTACGGGACGCTCTCCCCCTCGACCTCCGCGAGCGGCGCGAGCCGCTCCCCGTCCATGAAGGCACGCTCGACGTACTGGGCGTCCGCCAGCCGTCCGGCCCGCTCCAGCGCCCGCCGGACGGTCGGGAAGGTGCGCCCCAGCTTCATGATCACGGCGGAGTCGGCGGCCGCGATCCGGGCCGTCAGCTCCTCCTCGGGCAGCGTGCCCGGGATGACGGTGAGGGTCTCCTCGGCCTCGGTCAGCGGCTGCCCGAGCCGGGCCGCCGCCGCGCTGACCGAGGTCACGCCGGGCACCACCTCGGTCGGGTAGCGGTGAGCGAGCCGCTTGTGCATGTGCTGGTACGAGCCGTAGAACAGCGGGTCGCCCTCGGCGAGGACGACGACGTCGCGCCCGGCGTCCAGGTGGGCGGCCAGCCGGGCGGCGGCCTCCTCGTAGAACTCGTCCAGTGCGCCCCGGTAGCCGCCCGGGTGGTCGGTGGTCTCGACGGTCAGCGGGTAGACCAGCTTCTCCTCGATCTGACCACCCGTCAGGTACCGCTCGGCGATCGAGCGCGCGATGGAGCGGCCGTGCCGGGCACTGTGGTACGCCACCACGTCGGCCTTGCCGATGAGTTCGGCCGCGCGGACGGTCACCAGCGACGGGTCGCCCGGGCCGAGCCCGACCCCGTACAGCCGCCCGGTGGCGGACTTCCGACGATCCTGATGATCCTGGCGATCCGTCACTCTTCTTCGCTCGCAATCGCGTTGATGGCCGCGGCGGCGATCGCGCTGCCGCCGCGCCGACCGCGCACCACCAGGTGCTCCAGGCCGGACGGGTGCTCGGCCAGGGCCTGCTTCGACTCGGCGGCGCCGATGAAGCCGACCGGGACGCCGATCACCGCGGCAGGTCGCGGCGCGCCCGCCTCGATCATCTCCAGCAGCCGGAACAGCGAGGTCGGCGCGTTGCCGACGGCGACCACCGCGCCCTCCAGCCGGGGCAGCCACAGCTCCATGGCCGCCGCGCTGCGGGTGTTGCCCATCTGGCGCGCCAGTTCGGGCACCGACGGGTCGGTGAGGGTGCAGATCACCTCGTTGTCGGCGGGCAGCCGCTTGCGGGTGACACCGCTGGCGACCATGTTCACGTCGCACAGGATCGGTGCACCGGCGCGCAGGGCCGCGCGCGCGGAGGCGACCACGCCGGGCGAGTACACCAGGTCCTCGACCAGGTCGACCATCCCGCAGGCGTGGATCATCCGCACCGCGACCTGGGAGACGTCCGCCGGAAGGGCGGCCAGATCGGCCTCCGCGCGGATGGTGGCAAAGGACTGGCGGTAGATGGACGCCCCGTCCTTCTCGTACTCGATCACTTCGTGGTCCTCCTGGCCTCGGCGACCGCCTCGGCCATCTCCTCGTTCCTCACGTCAACGCTCTGCACGTCCACACTGTTCACGTCCACGCTGTTCACGTCACCGCTCTGCGCGTCCGCAGACGAGCCTACGGACGAGCCTGCCGGCGAGCCCGCGGCCGCCGCCGGCCCACGCACCGTCACCCGGTAGCCGCTCCCCGTCGCGAGCACGTCCACCCACCGCCCGGCCGGATGGCCGCAGCGCCGCTCGCAGCCCGACCAGTGGACGGGCAGCCCGGCGAACTCCCCGGCCACCGCCCGGGCGTCCAGCGCCCGGGCCGCGTCCGTCCGTACGTCGGCCAGCGACTTGGCGCAGCCCGGCAGTCCGGTGCAGGCGGTGGCCCGTTCCCAGGCCGAGCCCGGCTCGGTACGGAACCCGGCCGCCGCGAGCGCGGGCAGCCGGTCGGCGCCGGCGCCGGGCAGTACCGCGCCGCGCCAGGGGGTCAACCGCAGCTCACCGGCCGAGGCGGCGACCAGCGTCCTCCACTGCCCGGCACTCGCCCGGCCGAAGCGCATGCCCACCGAGAGCCCGCCGGGCAGCGCGCCGACGGGGGACGCCTCGCCGACGGGGGCGGGCAGCGGCACCGAGCCGGCCGGCAGCAGGTCGGGCACCTCGCGCAGGTGCCAGGCCTTGCGTCCGTGCGTCCGCAGCGCGTCCAGGAAGCCGCGAGCCGCGTCCAGTACGGCCGTCAGCTCCCGCCCGGCCTCGACCGGGTGCGCGAGCGGGGAGCGCCCGAGGCGCAGCAGCGCCGGGCCGCTCGAAGCTGCGATCAATGTCACATCGGCGTCGAGCGCGGCGACGTCGCCCCGCCCGTCGTCCAGCGCGAACAGGAACTTGCCGGAGAGTCCGGTCGCCCAGTCACTCGCGCACAACCGCGCGTCCAGCTCCCGCACCCAGGCGTGGACATCGGCGCCCGCCGGACCGTCGAGCCCCGCGAGCGGCGAGGCGACGATGTTGCGCACCCGCTCGTGGGTCTCCGAGGGCAGCAGGCCGACGGCGCGCAGCCGGTCGGCGAGTTCGGCTCCGCAGTCCGACGCCAGGCCGCGGAGTTGGACGTTGCCGCGTGAGGTGGTCTCCAACTCCCCGTCACCCAGGGCCTCGGCGGCCTCGACCAGCGCCATGGCCTGACGGGTCGTCAGCAGTCCGCCGGGCAGGCGGATCCGGGCGAGGGCCCCGTCGTCGGCGGGGTGCAGGCGAAGCGCCCCGGGGCAGGCGTCCGCACGCCCCCGGTCGGGCACGGCGGCGCCCGGCGCGGTGGCGTCGGGTGTCGGTGGCATGGCGGCGAGCATACAGATGATCCGATCGGTTGCCCCCGTCCGCTGCGTCACATCCGGCGCGCATCCCGGCCCGCGCTCCCGCCCGTACGCCGCGGCCGCGCCGTCGCGGTGCCGGCGCCGTGCCGCCATCGCAACCGCCATTGCACCGGCCGTCGCACCGCCCCCGCACCCGGACGTGGCAAAGCTCGCTCTCCCCCAGGTCAGCCACACCCCGTACGATGCTGGCGGGCGGTTCCAGCGGACCGCCCGACGCCAGCGACGGCGCAGGGGAGGAAACCGGTGCAAGCCCGGTGCGGTCCCGCCACTGTGACCGCGGTTCACCGGGAAGCCGGTCGGCCGCGGGAGCCAGGAACTCCCGCCGTCCTCCACCGGCCCGGGGCGCGGACCCCGAGGAAGGCAGAAATGCACCAGCGCTGTCGCATGCCCGCGCCCGTGTCCCCGGCCATCATCGAGGCCGATCAGGCCACCTTCGCGGCCGACCCGGCCATCACCGCGGCCACCCTGGCCACCGACGAGGCCGGGAGGGCCTTCGCATGATCCTGCTGCTGTCGACGTCCGACACCGACCTGCTCAGTGCCCGCGCCGCCACGGGCCCGGTCCCGTACCGGCTCGGCAACCCGGCCCGCCTGACCCCCGAGGACCTGCCCGCACTGCTGGAGGGCACCGAGCTGGTCGTGGTCCGGCTGCTCGGCGGGCGCCGCGCCTGGCAGGAGGGCCTGGACGCGCTGCTGGCCGGCCCCCGCCCGGTGGTCGTGCTGACCGGTGAGCAGGCCCCCGACGCCCAGCTGATGGAGCTGTCCACCGTCCCGGCCGGCATCGCCGCCGAGGCGCACGCCTACCTCGCCCACGGTGGCGCGGCCAACCTGGCCGAGCTGGGCGCCTTCCTCTCCGACACCGTGCTGCTGACCGGCCACGGCTTCGCCCCGCCCGCCTCCGCCCCGGCCTGGGGGCCGCTGGAGCGCGAAGCCCCCAGCCTCGATGGCCGCAGCACGGACGGCCCGACCGTCGCCGTGCTCTACTACCGGGCCCACCACATGAGCGGCAACACCGCCTTCGTGGAGACCCTCTGCCGGGCCATCGAGGACCAGGGCGCGCAGGCGAGGGCCTACTACTGCGCCTCGCTGCGCGGAGCCGAGCCCGAACTGCTGGCCGCGCTCGGCAAGGCCGACGCGATCGTCACCACCGTGCTCGCCGCCGGCGGCACCCGCCCGGCCGACGCCCAGGCCGGCGGGGACGAGGAGGCCTGGGACGCGGGCGCGCTGGCCGCCCTCGACCGGCCGATCCTGCAGGCGCTCTGCCTCACCTGGTCGCGCGCCCAGTGGGAGGGCAGCGACGACGGCCTGTCCCCGCTGGACACCGCCACCCAGATCGCGGTGCCGGAGTTCGACGGCCGCCTGATCACCGTCCCGTTCTCCTTCAAGGAGCTGGACGAGGACGGCCTGACCGTCTACGCCGCCGACCCGGAGCGCGCCGCCCGCGTGGCCGGCACCGCCGTCCGGCACGCCCGGCTGCGGCACGTCCCGGCCGCCGAGCGCCGCCTCGCCCTCGTCCTGTCCGCCTACCCGACCAAGCACGCCCGGGTCGGCAACGCCGTCGGCCTGGACACCCCGGCCAGCGCGATGCGCCTGCTGGAGCGGCTGCGCGAGGAGGGCATGGACCTCGGCGCCGACCTGCCCGGCTTCAACACGGGCGACTCCCCCGCCGGTACGGACGACGAGGGGCAGCAGGGCCACGAGGGCGACGCGCTGATCCACGCCCTGATCGCGGCCGGCGGCTACGACCAGGACTGGCTCACCGAGGAGCAGCTGGCCCGCAACCCCGTCCGCATCCCCGCCGCCGAGTACCGCCGCTGGTACGCCAAGCTCCCGCAGGCGCTGCGCGAGCAGGTCGAGGAGCACTGGGGCCCGGCCCCCGGCGAGCTCTACGTCGACCGTTCGCAGAACCCGGACGGCGACATCGTGCTGGCCGCGATCCGCTCCGGGAACCTGCTGGTGCTCATCCAGCCGCCGCGCGGCTTCGGCGAGAACCCGGTCGCCATCTACCACGACCCCGACCTGCCGCCCAGCCACCACTACCTGGCCGCCTACCGCTGGATCGAGGCCGCGCAGGAGGACGGAGGCTTCGGCGCCCACGCCGTCATCCACCTCGGCAAGCACGGCAACCTGGAGTGGCTGCCCGGCAAGACCGCCGCTCTGTCCGCCGAGTGCGGCCCGGACGCCGTCCTCGGCGACCTGCCGCTGATCTACCCCTTCCTGGTCAACGACCCGGGCGAGGGCACCCAGGCCAAGCGCCGCGCGCACGCCACGCTCGTCGACCACCTCGTCCCGCCGATGGCCCGCGCCGACTCCTACGGCGACATCGCCCGCCTGGAGCAGCTGCTGGACGAGCACTCCAACATCGCCGCGATGGACCCGGCCAAGCTGCCCGCGATCCGCGCCCAGATCTGGACCCTGATCCAGGCCGCCAAGCTGGACCACGACCTCGGCCTGGACGAGCGCCCCGAGGACGACGGCTTCGACGACTTCCTGCTGCACGTCGACGGCTGGCTCTGCGAGGTCAAGGACGCCCAGATCCGCGACGGACTGCACGTCCTCGGCCAGGCCCCGGCCGGCACCGACCGGGTCAACATCGTGCTCGCCATCCTGCGCGCCCGGCAGATCTGGGGCGGCGTCAGCGCGCTGCCCGGCCTGCGCGAGGCGCTCGGGCTGGACGAGGCCGCCCTCACCCTCGGCGCCACCGACGCGGCCGAGGCGCGGGCCCGCGCCCTGGTCGAGGCCATGGAGGCCGAGGACTGGGCGCCCGAGGCGGTGGAGAAGGTCACCGCCGAACTGCCGGAGGCCGTCCGGCAGGCCGTCGGCGACGTCCTGACCTTCGCCGCCACCCAGGTGGTTCCGCGCCTGTCCGCCACCACCGACGAGCTGGACGCCGTGCTGCACGCGCTGCGCGGCGGGTTCGTCCCGGCCGGGCCTTCCGGCTCCCCGCTGCGCGGGCTGGTCAACGTGCTGCCGACCGGCCGCAACTTCTACTCCGTCGACCCGAAGGCCGTCCCCAGCAAGCTCGCCTGGGAGACCGGCCAGGCACTCGCCGCCTCGCTGGTCGACCGCTACCGGGCCGACAACGACGGCGCCTTCCCGCCCTCGGTCGGGCTCTCGCTCTGGGGAACCAGCGCGATGCGCACCGCCGGTGACGACATCGCCGAGGCCTTCGCGCTGCTCGGCGTCCGCCCGGTCTGGGACGACGCCTCGCGCCGGGTCACCGGCCTGGAGCCGATCACGCTCGACGAGCTGGGCCGCCCGCGCATCGACGTCACGCTGCGCATCTCCGGCTTCTTCCGGGACGCCTTCCCGCACGTGGTCGCCCTGCTGGACGACGCGGTGCGCCTGGCCGCCGCCCAGGAGGAGTCTCCCGAGGCGAACTTCGTCCGGGCCCACGTGCAGGCCGACCTCGCGGTGCACGGCGACGAGCGCAAGGCCACCGTCCGCGTGTTCGGGTCCCGCCCGGGCACCTACGGGGCGGGCCTGCTCCAGCTGATCGACAGCCGGGACTGGCGCACCGACGCCGACCTCGCCGAGGTGTACACCGTCTGGGGCGGCTACGCGTACGGCCGCGGGCTGGACGGCCGCCCGGCGCGCGAGGAGATGGAGACCGCGTACAAGCGGATCACCGTCGCCGCGAAGAACACCGACACCCGCGAGCACGACATCGCCGACTCGGACGACTACTTCCAGTACCACGGCGGCATGGTGGCGACCGTCCGCGCCCTCACCGGCAAGGCGCCGACCGCCTACATCGGCGACTCGACCCGCCCGGAGACGGTCCGCACCCGCACGCTGACCGAGGAGGCCGCCCGCGTCTTCCGCGCCCGGGTGGTCAACCCGCGCTGGATCGAGGCGATGCGCCGCCACGGCTACAAGGGCGCCTTCGAGATGGCGGCGACCGTCGACTACCTGTTCGGCTACGACGCCACGACGGGCGTGGTCGCGGACTGGATGTACGAGAAGCTGACCCAGGAGTACGTGCTCGACCCGGTCAACCGGGAGTTCCTGGCCGGCGCCAACCCGTGGGCGCTGCACGGGATCAGCGAGCGCCTGCTGGAGGCGGCGAGCCGCGGGCTGTGGGAGCAGCCGGACCCGGAGCTGATCGAGCAGTTGCAGGCCGCGTTCCTGGAGACCGAGGGCGACCTGGAGGGCGACGAGGGCTGAGACCCTTCCCAGTGAGCAGGTAGACGAGCACGTGTTCTACGGGCGCGTGTTCTAAACGTGGCGTTCCCGTCATCCATTCGGGTGGCGGGAAGGCTGGTGGTGTACGGCCGGCCGAGCGGACAATACGGGGCATGTCGCGTCGCATCGCCACCGCCGGCCCCGACCTGAGCACGCCTGCCGATGCGGCCCGGGAGCCGCACCCGCCGCGCCGGCCGCATCGGTACCGGGCGCGGTTCGGGGCGCTGGCGGCCGGGGCGCTGCCGGTGCTGGCGTTCCCGGCGCCCGGGCAGGCGTGGCTGGCGTGGGTCGGGCTGGTCCCCGGACTGCTGCTGATGCAGCGGGCGCCCTCGGGCCGGGAGGCGGCGCTGCGCGGCTGGTGGTTCGGGGCCGGGTTCATCCTGACCGCGATGTACTGGCTGGTGCCGTCCATCGGGCCGGGCCTGCCGGTGCTCGCGGTGCTGTTCGGCGCACTCCAGACCGGTCTCGGGTACGCGGTACACCGGCTGCTCCACCCGTCGCCGACCACCCGGCGGGCGCTGCTCGCGCTGCTGGTCGTGCCGGCGGTGTGGGTGACCACCGAGTACGCGCGCTCCTGGCACGCGCTCGGCGGGCCGTGGGCACTGCTCGGCGCCACCCAGTGGCAGCACCCGGCGATCCTCGGGCTGGCCTCGGCCGGCGGGATCTGGCTGGTCAGCGCGGCGGTGGCGGCGGTGAACACCGGGGTGCTGATCGCGCTGACCGCCGTGCACCGGCGGCCCCGGGCGGTGGCGGCGCTGACCGCCGTACTGGTGCTGGCCGCCGGTCCGCTGCTGTTCGCGCTGCGCCCGGCGCCGACGGGGGCCGGGGCCGCCACCGTGGCGCTGGTCCAACCCGGCGTCGTCGACGACCCGCAGGCCAGGTTCGAGGCGAGCGCCCGGGCCACCTCCGCCCTGGTCGGGCAGCCGGTGGACCTGGTGGTGTGGGGCGAGAGCAGCACCGCGGCCGATCTGGACCGCGATCCGGCCGCCCTGGACGAGCTGCGCCGCCTCGCCGCGGCCACCGGCGCCGAGGTGATGGCCGGGGAGGACGCGCGCAAGGCGGACGGGCGGATCTCCAAGGACGCGGTGCTGGTGTCCCCGGAGGGCGTGGTGGAGCGCTACCGCAAGATCCGGCTGGTGCCGTTCGGCGAGTACATCCCGCTGCGGCCGGCGCTCGGCTGGATCGCCGGGGTCAGCCGCGCGGCGGGCGAGAACCGGGCCTCCGGCACCGCCTTCCACCTCCTGCCGGCCACCGACCGGGCTGGCGGGCCGCTACCGGTCGGCGCGCTGATCTGCTTCGAGTCGGCCTTCCCCGACATGTCCCGCACCGCGGCGCGGGACGGCGCCCGGGTGCTGGTGTACCAGTCCTCGACCTCGACCTTCCAGCACACCTGGGCGCCCGAGCAGCACGTCTCGCTGGCGGCGATCCGGGCCGCCGAGACCGGGCGTCCGGCCGTCCAGGCCTCGCTGACCGGGGTGTCGGCGGCCTTCGACGCGCAGGGCCGCGAGCTCGCCCGACTCGGCACCGACGGGACCGGCACCCTGACCGTACGACTGCCGCTCACCGCGCCCGGGACGCTGACCTGGTACGACCGCATCGGCGACGTGGTGCCGACGGGCGCGCTGCTGGTCACGGCGGGCGCGGCGGTGGCGGGGTGGCGCTCGCGACGAGGTGGCGCTCGCGGCGGATGGAGCTCGCGGCGAATGGCGCTCGCGGCGGGTGGCCGGGCTCTCCGCTAGCCCGCGATAGTGGCGAGGTGGACGCCGAACGGCGCGCCCTGGGCGTCACGCAGCACGGCGATCCGCGGGCCGTCCGTCACGGAGGTGGCGGGCATCAGCACCTCGGCGCCCAGGGCGGCCGCCCGGCCGACGGTGTTGTCGACGTCGGCGACCGAGAAGTACGGCAGCCAGTGCGGTGGCACCTGGGGCGGGAAGCGGTCGTCCATCACCAGCATGCCGCCGAAGTCCTAGCCGTCCAGGCCCCACTGGGTGTACCGCTCGGACGGGGGCGACGGACCAGCCGAAGACCGCCGAGTAGAAGGCGGCCGAACCGGCCGCGTCCCGGGTCATCAGTTCCACCCAGCCGAGCGCGCCCGGTGCGTTGAACACCCCCGCGCCCCGGAACGCGCGGGCCGGCCAGAGGATGAAGACCGCGCCGGACGGGTCGGCGGCCACCGCGCTGGTTCACGCGGTCCGGTTCACGCGGTCCGGTTCACGCGGGCTGGCTCAGCAGTCCGGTTCACCGGTCCGGTTCGCCCGGTCTGCCTCGGGCGACGCCGATCGGGTTCCGGTCAGGCGACTTCGAGGACCACCTTGCCGTGGCTGTGCCCGGACTCGACCGCGGCGAGCGCCTCGGCGGCATGGCCGAGCGGGTAGCGATGGGTGATGTGCGGGTCCAGCTCGCCGGCGGCGACCAGGGCCGCCAGAGCGGCCAGGGTCTCGGAGGTGGTCGAGCGGGCGACGTACTGGCCGCCGAACTCGGCGGCGGTGGCCGGGTCGGCGGTGCTGACCAGCTCGGTACGGTCGGTGAACACGCCGGCCACCTCACGCAGGGCGTCGCCGCCGACCAGGTCGAGGACGCCGTCCACGCCGTCAGGGGCCGCGGCGGCGATCCGTTCGGCGACGCCGTCGCCGTAGCGGATCCGGGTCGCGCCGAGGGACTCCACGTACGCCCTGTTGGAGTCGCTCGCGGTGCCGATCACGGTCAGGCCGCCGCGGCGGGCGAGCTGGGCGGCGACGCTGCCGACGCCGCCCGCGACGCCGAGGATCAGCAGGGTCCGACCGGCGCCGAGGGCGAGTTGGCGTAGCGCATCGTCGGCGGTGGCGGCCGAGACGCAGAGCGTGGCGACCTGGTCGAAGCCGACGCCCTCGGGCTTGAGCGCGCTCAACTCGGCGCGCAGCAGTGTCTGTTCGGCGAAGGCCCCGGCGGCGGTCTGGCCGAACACCTCGTCGCCCGGGGTGAAGCCGTTGACCCCGGGGCCGACCTGCTGCACCACGCCGGAGGCCTCCTGGCCCATGACGGCCGGGAGTTGGCGCTCCCGGCCGAGGAAGCCCCGGCGGATCTTCCAGTCCACCGGATTCACCCCGGCGACCCGGACCGCGATCGCCAGTTGACCGGGGCCGGCCTCCAGCGGCGGGCGGTCGAGGAACTCCTGTGTCTCCGGTCCGCCGTAGTCGACGAAGCCGAACGCCTTGGCCATCGGTGATCCCACTCCTC
>NZ_JAFLNG010000499.1 GCF_017427025.1 Streptomyces sp. FH025 | reverse complement strand
CCCGCTGCTGGTGGGCGCCGTGTTCGTGCTGCTGGTGCTGGGGGTGGCCGCGGTGGTGCTGTTCGCAGGCTGACGGCCCTGCGGGGCACCGGTGTGACGGTCCGGTGGGCGGGCGTGATTACCGGGGTGGGCAAGGTGCGCCTAATGTGTCCGTGGGATTTGTTCGAACAGCGGTCTGCACCAGGCGATCCGTCGCGGTGACGGCAGATGGACGTGAGAGGGGGAGCGGTCGCCGATGGGCGTGCAGGACCGGCCGGAGGCGGCCGAGGCGGAACGGCTGCTGGCCGGGCGGTACGAGCTCGGCGAGCGGCTCGGTCGCGGCGGGATGGGCACGGTCTGGCGGGCCTGGGACCGGATGCTGGACCGGGAGGTCGCGGTCAAGGAACTGACCGTCAACCACCTGCCCGAGGAGGACCTCCAGATCCTGCACACCCGGATGAAGCGCGAGGCCAGCGCCGCCGCCCGGATCAAGCACCCCGGCGTGATCACCGTGCACGACGTGCTGGAGCAGGACGGCCGGCCGTGGATCGTGATGGAGCTGGTCGACGGCCGCTCGCTGGCCGATGTGATCAGCCAGGACGGCACCCTGCCGCCGCGCGCCGCCGCCGAGGTCGGCAGCCAGGTGCTGGCCGCGCTGCACCGCGGCCACCAGCTCGGAGTGCTGCACCGGGACGTCAAGCCGGCCAACGTGCTGCTGGAGCGCGGCACCGGGCGGGTGGTGCTGCTGGACTTCGGCATCGCGAAGTACGAGGGCTCGACCGAGCTGACCCGGCCGGGTGACCTGGTCGGTTCGCCGGACTACCTGGCGCCCGAGCGCGCCCAGGGCGAGCGGCCCGGCCCGGCCTCCGACCTGTGGGGCCTCGGGGCGACGCTGTACGCGGCGGTCGAGGGCCAGTCGCCGTTCCGCCGGGACTCGCCGATCACCACGCTGGCCGCGGTGGTCGACGAGCCGCTGCCGGAGTCGCGCCGGGCCGGGCCGCTGGGGCCGGTGCTGGCCGCGCTGATGGCCAAGGACCCGGCCGACCGGCCGACCGCCGACGAGGCGGCCCGGATGCTGGCCGAGGTGCAGGCCGGGCACACCATAGGACTGAAGTCGGTCCCGTCGATGCGCATGCCGACCCAGTCGGTGCCGGTGGTGGACCGCAGCGAGGCGCCGGACACGGCGCGGAACCCGCTGGAGGGCTCGGAGGAGCCGACCGAGCAGGGGCCCGTCGGGGCCGCGGAGGAGACCGAGGACACGGACCTGCCCCCGACGGCCGTCCCGTCCGTCGGTCAGGACACCGCCGGGGGCGGGTCCGTCATATCGCAGGCGCACAGCACCGTCGGTACGCCGGTCGCGCACTCCGTCGCGCCCGCGCGTGGTCCGGCCAAGCGCCGTAGCCGGATGAAGCTCGTCGCCGTCGCGGTGGCGGTCGGCCTGCTGGCGGCCGCGGCGACCTTCTTCGCCACCCGGCAGGTGACCGACACGCCGGTCGACCCCACGCCGTCCGGGCCGGTCGAGACGGCCGTGCCGGAGCCGACCGGCAGCGCCGGCCCCGATGCGCCCGCGCCCGCCGGCTACCACTGGGTCGACGACCCGGCCGGCTTCCGCATCCCGGTGCCGACCGCGAACCCGACCTGGCAGCGCAGCATCGGGACGGACAGCAACCAGATCTTCTACAGCCCCGACAACAGGGTGCACTACCTCCAGTTCGCGGTGACCGTCGGGCAGTCGATCAAGCCGATGGACCACATGCGGCAGATGGAGGCCAGCGTCTCCAAGTCGTTGAAGGACTACAAGCAGCACCGGATGGCGGGCGCCGCGGTGAACGGCCACGAGGCGGCCGTCTGGGAGTTCAGCTACGCGGCCAAGGAGGGCGGCCGGCGGCACGCGATCGAGGCCGAGTTCATCGACGAGGACGGCACCGCGTACGCGATCTACTCGTCCAGCCCGGACAAGGGCAACGAGTGGAACGAGGCCCTTCAGCGCTTCCACACGGTGCTCAACAGCTTCACGCCGACCCGTTAGCACGGAGGCCCGGGCCCGGAGCGCCCGCTTTCGTCCGACTGCGGCAGATTCTTGTTACCGACGGGTACCGCGCCGGGCGCCGAAGGCCTAGGCTGCGCCGTATGTCGGACCTCACAGCAGATGCAGTGGCCACCGAGCACGCCGGCGCCTCTCCCGAGGGCGGCAACCCGGCAGCCCCCGGCGGCGGTCGGACCGTCGCGGCCGCCGTCCCGCCGTCGCTGGTCACCCGGCTGGCCGCCGGGGTCACCGCGACCGGTGAGCCCAGCGTGGTGGAGACCGTCGCCCCGCTGACCGGCGAGCGGCTGGCCGGTCTGCCGCGGTCCACCCCGGCGGACGTCGAGGTCGCCTTCCAGCTGGCCCGCCGCGCCCAGTCCGCCTGGGCCGCGCTGCCGGTGCGCCGCCGAGCCGCCGTCCTGCTGCGCTTCCACGACCTGCTGCTCAAGCGTCAGGACGAGGCGCTGGACCTGGTCCAGGCCGAGACCGGCAAGGCCCGGCTGCACGCCTTCGAAGAGGTGATGGCCGTCGCCATGGCCGCCCGCCACTACGGGCGCGGCGCGCAGGGCTACCTGAAGGACCGCCGGCGCGGCGGCGCGCTGCCGGTGCTCACCCACACCGTCGAGGCCCGCCGGCCCAAGGGCGTGGTCGGCCACATCTCGCCGTGGAACTACCCGCTGGAGCTGTGCATCGGGGACCTGCTGCCCGCCTTCGTGGCGGGCAACGCGGTGGTCAACAAGCCCGACACCCAGACCGCGCTGACCGCGCTGTGGGCCCGTGAGCTGCTGATCGAGGCCGGGCTGCCCGCCGACCTGTGGCAGGTGGTGATCGGCGACGGCCCGGTGATCGGCCCCGCCGTGGTCGAGCACGCCGACTACGTCTCCTTCACCGGCTCCACCCGCACCGGCCGCGAGGTCGCCCAGCGCGCCGCCGCCCGGCTGGTCGGCGCCTCGCTCGAACTCGGCGGCAAGAACGCCATGCTGGTGCTCTCCGACGCCGACCTCGACGCGGCCGCCGCGGGCGCCGTACGGGCCTGCTTCTCCTCGGCCGGGCAGCTGTGCATCTCGATCGAGCGGCTGCTGGTGCACCGCTCGGTCGCCGAGGAGTTCCTGGAGCGCTTCGTCGCCCGCACCCGGGCGCTGCGCCTCGGCGGCGGGCTCGCGTACGGCGCCGACATGGGCTCGCTGGTCTCGGCCCGCCAGCTGGACACCACCACCCGGCACGTCGAGGAGGCGGTCAAGGCGGGTGCCACCGTGCTGGCCGGCGGGCGGGCCCGGCCCGAGCTCGGCCCGTACTTCCACGAGCCGACCATCCTCGACGGGGTGACCCCGGGGATGGCGGTCTGCGGCGAGGAGACCTTCGGCCCGGTCGTCTCGGTCTACCGCTTCGACACCGAGGAGGAGGCGGTGGCCGCCGCCAACTCCACGCCGTACGGCCTGAACTCCAGCGTCTGGACCAGGGACCTGCGGCGCGGCCGGGCGGTCGCGGCCCGGCTGCGCACCGGGACGGTCAACGTCAACGAGTCCTACGCGGCCGCGTACGGCTCGGTCGGCGCGCCGATGGGCGGCATGGGCGACTCGGGGCTGGGCCGGCGGCACGGCGCCGAGGGCATCCTGCGCTTCACCGAGGCGCAGACCATCGCGACCCAGCGGGTGATGCCGATCGCGCCCTCGTTCGGCCTGGACGACAGGCAGTTCGCCGCCGTGATGACCGGCGGGCTGCGGGTGCTCAAGGCGTTGCGGTTCAAGTAGTCGCGACCGGCCGGTTTTTCAAAGGTCAGCCCGACAGGCGGGCCCCACGGGCACGTTCAGACCCCGAAGGAGCAGTGGCAGATGGTGGAGTCCGGCGATTCGGCCGAGTTCGACTACGACGTGGTCGTGGTCGGTTCCGGCTTCGGCGGTTCGGTCGCGGCGCTGCGGCTGACCGAGAAGGGCTACCGGGTCGCCGTCCTGGAGGCCGGGCGGCGCTTCGAGCGGGACGAACTGCCCCGGAACTCCTGGGACCTGCCGAACTACCTGTGGGCGCCGCAGCTCGGGCTGTACGGCATCCAGCGGATCCACCTGCTGGCCAATGTGCTGATCCTGGCCGGCGCCGGGGTCGGCGGCGGCTCGCTGAACTACGCCAACACCCTGTACGTGCCGCCGAAGGCCTTCTTCGAGGACCGCCAGTGGCGCCACATCACCGACTGGCAGGAGGAGTTGGCGCCGTTCTACGACCAGGCGCAGCGGATGCTCGGGGTCCGGCTCAACCCGACCGTCACGCCCTCGGACGTCCACCTCAAGGCGGCCGCCGAGCGGATGGGCGTCGGCGAGACCTTCCACATGGCGCCGGTCGGAGTCTTCTTCGGGGACGGCAAGGACGCTGGGGGCACCTCCCGGACGGAGTCTGGGGGAGGAACGGCCAAGGCCGCGCCGGGGGAGGAGGTCGCCGACCCGTACTTCGGTGGCGCCGGCCCGGCCCGCAAGGCCTGCGTGGAGTGCGGCGAGTGCATGACCGGCTGCCGGCACGGCGCCAAGAACATGCTCACCGAGAACTACCTGCACCTGGCGGAGAAGGGCGGCGCCGAGATCCACCCGCTCACCACGGTGGCCCGGATCCGGGAGCGAGGAGAGGGCTTCGCGGTGGACGTGCGCCGCACCGACTCCCGTTCCAGGACCGACCGGGTGAAGGCGGGCGCGCGGACCATCACCGCCGCCCGGGTGGTGGTCGCGGCCGGCACCTACGGCACCCAGTCGCTGCTGCACCGGATGCGCGACACCGGCCACCTGCCCCGGATCTCCGCCCGCCTCGGCGAGCTGACCCGCACCAACTCCGAGGCGCTGGTGGGCGCGCAGACCACCGACCGGCGCTACGGCGCCAAGGCGGACTTCACCAAGGGCGTGGCGATCACCTCCTCGATCCACCCGGACGCCAACACCCACATCGAGCCGGTCCGTTACGGCAAGGGCTCCAACGCGATGGGCGCGCTGTCGATAGCCCAGGTCCGGGGCGGTGGACGGACCCCGCGCTGGCTGCGCTACCTGGGCAACTCGGTGCGCCACCCGGTGACCTTCGCCCGCTCGATGGACCAGCGCGGCTGGTCCGAGAAGACGATCATCGGCCTGGTGATGCAGTCGCTGGACAACTCGATCACCGTCTCACTGAAGAAGGGCCCGCTCGGCAAGGCCCGGCTCACCTCCAGCCAGGGCCACGGCGAGCCCAACCCGACCTGGATCCCGGCCGCCGAGCAGGGCGCCCAGGCGCTGGCCGACGAGATCAACGGCTTCCCGGGCAGCACCGTCGGCGAGATCTTCGACATCCCGATGACCGCGCACTTCCTCGGCGGCTGTTCGATCGGCGACACCCCCGAGACCGGCGTGGTCGACCCGTACCACCGGCTGTACGGGCACCCCGGGATCAGCGTGGTGGACGGCTCGGCCGTCTCCGCCAACCTCGGCGTCAACCCCTCGCTCACCATCACCGCGCAGGCCGAGCGCGCGATGTCGATGTGGCCCAACAAGGGCGAGGCGGACCGGCGCCCCGCCCAGGGCGAGGCCTACCTGCGGGTCTCCCCGGTGGCGCCGGTGCGACCGGCCGTTCCGGAGGGCGCCTTCGGCGCGCTGCGACTGCCGCTGCTGCCCGTCCCGGAGGTCCCGAAGAAGCGCGGCTGAACCCACCCGGCGGGCCAACCCGCCCGCCGGGGTTCCCGGTTGACATCCGTTCGGATCCGATGGGATAAACGGGCTCCCTGGGGGACCAGGAACTCGTCGAGCGGGGGGAACGCGGTCCATGGCCAACTGCGCATCGTGCGGGGCGACTTCGGTGGAGGGCGCGTCCGCCTGCGGGGCGTGCGG
>NZ_JAFLNG010000498.1 GCF_017427025.1 Streptomyces sp. FH025 | reverse complement strand
CCTCCGCCCGGGTCGGGGTCTACCGGGCGGCGTGGCGTATCGCGTCCAGGGCGAGCGCGGCGGCCGCCAGGGCGGCGGCGAGGCCCGCGACCGCGAGCGGGGCAGGTGCGCGGCCCCCGGTGACGCCGAGGAAGTCCAGCCCGGAGACGTGGTTGATCATCCCGTACCAGAGCATCGGGTAGACGGTCTGGAACAGCCGGGGCCCGCGCGTGACGCTGCCGCAGAACATCGCCAGAGCGGGGATCAGTACGGCCCCTGCCAGAGCGCCGGCGGCGGCCCGGGTCTGCCCGGCGCCGATCAGCCGCAGGACCGGCACGGCGACCATCGCCAGCGCCGGGAGGATCCCCGCGAGCAGGACGGCCAGCCCCCGGCGCAGCGGGGAGGGGCAGGCACCGAGCAGTTCGTCGACGCTGCCGCCGCCCGCCCGGTGCCCCATCCGGGACCAGAGCAGCACCGGCCAGAGCATCGCGAACGGCAGCGCCGGGTGGCTCGGCCCGTCCGGTGTGACGGCCGCCGCGCCCGCCGCGAACACGGCCGCCCCGGCCCACCACAGCCGCCGGCCCTGCACCAGGATCCGCAGCTCTCCGAGCACCGCGTCGAACCCCGTACGCCCCGCCCTGGCCGCGGTCAGCCGGGCCGGGTCCAGGGTGAAACCCGCCGAGGAGGCGGCCGCGGGCGGTGTTTCCGCGGCCGCCTCCGCTTCGGCCGGGCGGGCGCCGAGGCCGGTCGTCGCCTCGTCGAAGCGCCGGAACCAGAGTGCCCCGAGCAGCGCGATCGCCACCGCCGCGCCGACCAGCAGCACCCCCGTCGAGGCCGGGCCGCCCGCCTCGCCCGGCCCCAGACCGGGCCAGTCGAAGCTGCCGAGCACCCGGTTGTCGGCGGTCAGGCCGACCCCGAACTCCACTCCGCCCACCGGCCGCCCGCTCGCCGCGAGCGTCTCCCGGATCGACGAGGTGATCCGCCGCATGCCCAGCAGGTCCAGCCCGCCGGCCGTCTGCGCGCCCAGCACCAGGACCGTCCAGACCGCGAACCAGACGATCGCCCCGATCCCGCCGCGCAGCCCGGGCACGGTGTCGAACAGCACCGCGCACCCGGCCACCGCCGCCAGCAGCGGCAGCGTGATCAGGACGTACGGCAGCAGCAGCCGCACCACGTCCACCCGGTCGGAGTCCCCCTTGAGCAGCTGCACCCCGAGGGCGGTGCCGGCCAGTGCGAGCAGCATCGAGCCGAACAACAGCAGGTTGCTGCCGAACTTGCCCGCCAGATAGCCGATCCGGCTCAGCGGGGTGGCCGCGAGCAGGCCGCCCACGCCGCTCTGCTCGTCCCGGACGATCGTGCCCCGGACGATGCCGAAGCCCGCCAGCGAGAGCCAGACCGCGCCGCCGAGCGCCGTCACCGTCCCCACGTAGCCGCTGGTGTAGCGGCCCTGGAGGTCGGTCACCTGGAACACCTGCCAGCGGGAGTCGCCCACCGGCGCGGCCAGCAGGCCGAGGGCCAGGGTGCCGAGCAGCACGACCAGGTAGCCCGGCCGCCGTCGGCGCTCCCGGAAGTCGGCCAGGGCGAGCGCCCCGATCCGCGTCACCACGCCGCCACCTGCTCGGGTACGGCCGGACCGGCGGTGAGCAGCAGGTACGCGTCCTCCAGCCGGGGCGGTACGGGCTGTGCCTCCGGCGCGGGCGGGTGCCCGGACAGCACCCGGGCGCGGACGCCCTGCGGGGTGCGGGTGGTGCCGCCGAGCAGGAACCGCGAACGCAGCAGCGGGAGTTGATCGGCGGCGACGGTCAGCTCCCAGACCGAGCCCTCGGCACCGCGCAGCAGCTCCTCCGGGCTGCCGTGGTGCAGCAGCCGCCCGCCGCCCATCACGGCGATCCGGTCGGCGGTGGCCGCCACGTCCGGAACGATGTGGGTGGACAGCACGACGATCCGATCGGCGCCGAGCCCGCTCAGCAGGCCGCCGAAGCGCAGCCGCTCCTCAGGGTCCAGCCCGACCGTCGGCTCGTCCACGATCAGCAGCGCCGGGTCGTTGAGCAGTGCCTGGGCGATGCCGACCCGCTGGCGCATCCCGCCGGACATCGCCCCCAGCCGCTGACCGGCCGCGCCCGAGAGGTTGACCAGTTCGAGCAGCTCCTCGATCCGGGCCCTGGCGGAGCGCCGACGCAGCCCCTTGGCGGCGGCCAGGTAGCCGAGGAACTCGCGGGCGGTGAGCTGTGGGTAGACGCCGAAGTCCTGCGGCAGGTACCCGACGGTGCGGCGCAGCGGCCCGGGCCGACGGGCGATGTCCGTGCCCTCCCACAGCACCCGCCCCGAGGTGGGCCGGGTGACCGTGGCCAGGATGCGCATCAGGCTGGACTTCCCGGCGCCGTTGGCCCCGAGCAGGCCGAGCACGCCGGGCCGCAGCGTCAGCGTGAAGGAGTCGACCGCGCGTTTGCCGCCGCGGTACTCCTTGGTGAGGTCGAGGATCTGGAGTTCGGTCACGACCGGAATGCTTCCGCCTGGGCCGCCTCCGCACATCTGCCGTTCGGCAGATATCCGCGGGGTTCCCGGAGCGGAAAACGTCGGAGGGGTGGGCCTTTCGGCACACCCCTCCGATCATCAGGCCGCCAGGCGTCGGCCGTCGTCAGCCTTCGCCGGCCTTCGCCGGCCTTCGCCGGCCTTCGCCGGCCTTCGTCAGTCCTCGTCGCCGAGCTCGCCGAGGTCGCCCCCGGCGTCGCTCCCGTCCGGCGTGCCGCTGATCGCGTACCCCTGGCGGCGCGCCTCGTAGCAGGCCACCGTCGCGGCCGCCGAGACGTTCAGCGAGCCCACCCGGCCCAGCTGCGGCACGAACACCACCTGGTCGCAGAGCGCCAGCGCCTCCGGCGTGATCCCGCGGTCCTCGTGCCCGAGCACGAAGGCCACCGCCGGGGTCAGCTCGGCCGCGAACATCGGCACCGCCTCGTCCGCCAGCTCCAGCCCGACGACCTTGAAGCCGTCCGCCTTCGCCGCCGCCACCGCCTCGGCGACGGTCGGGAAGTGCTCGACCTTCAGGTACTTGTCGGTGCCCATCGCGGCCTTCTGCGCACCGGCCGAGCGCACCGACGGGGTGTCCCCGGTCAGGTACAGCTTCTCGGCGCCCATCGCCGCCCCGGTCCGGACCACCGAGCCGACGTTGAACGGCGACTGGAGGTTCTCCAGGATCATCGCGAGCCGGAACTCGTTGCTGCGCCGCCAGGAGCGGTGCAGTCGCTTCAGTTCGGTCCCGCGCAGCTGCTTCACGACGTCGTTCCCCGTCCACTCTCCGAGCCCTCGCCCGACTCCGGGCGGGGCCGTGCTTCCAGAATCCGGAACCCGTTGACCGACGTGACCCGGGTGGTCGGGTAGCCCTGATCGTTGAGCCACTTCTGCAACGAGTCCGAGCCCAGGTGCTTCTGCACCACCAGGAACGCCGAGCCGTCCGGGGTCAGCCGGCCGAGCCAGTGCGTCAGCAGCCCGCGCAGCGCGGCCTTGCCGATCCGGATCGGCGGGTTGGAGTAGATGGTGGCGAACCGGAGGTCCTCGGGGACGTCGTCCGGCAGCGCGGCCTGGACGTTGCCCAGCCGCAGCGCCTCGGCGTTCAGCCGCACCAGCTCCAGCGCCCGCTCGTTGACGTCGACCGCCCACACCGGCAGCCGCTTGCGGCGGGTCGCCCAGGTCAGCGCGATCGGGCCGTAGCCGCAGCCGATGTCCAGGATCGGACCGCGCACCCGCGGCTGCGGGGCGTGCTCCAGCAGGATCCGGGTGCCCGGGTCGAGTCGGTTGCGGGAGAACACCCCGGCGTCGGTGGTCAGTTCGAGGGTGACGTCCGGCAGTGCGACCGTGATCGGCCGGCGCTCGCTGGCGACCTCGGGCGCACCGGTGAAGTAGTGCGAGCCGGACATGGACTTCCCGTCGTTCGTATGGGGCCGTCGTTCGTAGGGGACTCGGGGCCACCGGGTGGGTGTGGTCAAGCCCTGGGTACGGCACCGATCGTACCCCCGGTGGCCTGCGGCGCGTTCCGCGCGGCCGGGCGGTGCGGCCCTCCGGCGGGGGCCTCGCGGACCCCTACAGGGTGCCCGGGGTCTTGCGGGTGGCCACGTTGATCCGGTTCCAGGCGTTGATGGTGAAGCACACCGAGATCAGCTGCGCCAGCTCCGCCTCCGGGAAGTGCGCGGCGGCCCGGGCGTACACCGCGTCCGAGACGCCGCCGTCGATGCGGGCGATCTCCTCGGCCAGCGCCAGCGCGGCCCGCTCGCGCTCGCTGTACACCCCGGCCGGGGCCTCCGGCCAGACCGGCAGCAGGTAGATCCGCTCGTCGGTCTCGCCGGCCTTTCGGGCGTCCTTGGCGTGCATGTCCAGGCAGTACGCGCAGCCGTTCAGCTGCGAGGTGCGCATCTGCACCAGCTCGACCAGCGCCGGGTCCAGGCCCTCGCGGGCGGCGGCGTCCAGGGCGATCATCGCGCGGAACGCCTTCGGGGCGGTGCGGGCGTAGTCGAGGCGGGCGGGGGCCGTGGTGGTTCCGTTCGTCGTCATGGCTACGACCCTAGGCACGGAATGCACCCTCTCCATGGGTCACTCAGGGGCAGGTTTCGTGGGTCAATTCCGGCCGGAGGCGGGTCGGGCGAACACGCCGGAGCGGTCCCGGCACGTCGCGTCCGCGCGCCCGGCGACGGATACTGCCAGTACCGCCACCCGGGCCCTGCGAGCCTCCGAACAGTGAGGACGGACGCCATGCCGCAGAACCACGAGGACTACCTGATCGACGAGGCCGTCGACACCATCGAGCCCGACGAGGAGGCCCCCACCGGCGACGAGTACGACGAGGTGGCCGAGCGCCGGGCCCTCGGCGCCGACCCGGCCACCGACGTCGCGGACGCCGCCGAGCAGAGCCGGGTCGTCCAGCTCGACGAGGACGACTACCGCGAGTAGTCAGATGGCCTTGCGGCGCTGCAGCCAGGCCATCGCCGCCCAGCCCGGCAGCACCGGCAGGATCAGCGTCAGCAGCCGGAACAGCGCCACCGCCGCCAGCGCCCCGCCCTTCTCCATCGACGCCGTCTGCTGCATCAGCCCGACCAGGAACGTGTCCACCGCGCCGGCCCCGCCCGGGGTCGGCGCGGCGTTGCCCGCCGCGTTGCCCACCAGGAACACCACCGCCATCGAGGCGAAGGACGGCTCCCTGCCGATCGCCCGCACACAGCAGTACAGACAGGCGATCAGGCAGAGCGACACCAGCAGCTGGCCGGCCACCCCCACCGACAGGCGGCCCGGGTTGCGCAGCAGGTCCAGCAGCCGCGGCAGCACCTCGGCCGTCAGCGGCCGCAGCCGCGCCGCCAGCCACTGCCGGGCCGGCGGGATCGCCCACACCACGGCCAGCAGCACCGCCGCCACCGCCAGCCCGCCGACCACGGCGGGCAGCGCCTCCAGCTCCGAACCGCCCGGCTGGACGTCCAGCAGGTAGACGAAGGCCCCCAGCTGCAGCAGGTGCAGCACCAGCCCGATCAACTGCCCCACCCCGACGCTGGACAGCGCCTGCGCGGTGGGAATGTTCGCCTGCTGCAGCAGCCGGGTGTTCAACGCGATCCCGCCGACACCTCCGGGCGACACCAGCTTCACGAACGCCCCGGCCAGCTGCGCCAGCACCGCGTTGCGGAAGTCCAGCCGCTCCGGCACGAAACCGACGAACCCCATCGCCGACGCCACGTGGCTCAGCCCCGCCGCCACCAGCGCCAGCGCCAGCCACCACGGATCGGCGTCCGCCAGCACCGCGACCGGGTTGTCCTCCGCCGCGAAGAACTGCGGAATCAGCAGCCACCCGGCCACCACCCCGCCGACCACGGCCAGCAGGGTCCGCGGC